>DATHNU010001049.1:0-5788 GCA_035485695.1 Reyranella sp.
ACTTGTTGGGGATGCGGATGTATTCCGTGATCGAGGGCAGGATCGAGTCTTCCCAGAAAGTCTCGACGAAATGTCTTAGGCGGTCGGTGTCCATGGACGCAACTTATCCCAGATTTACAGGTCCGCTGTCCCGGCCTGTCGGGTGTGGATCGTGCGGGCGCACAGGGTGACCGGGTTACCGCGTCTTCTGCCATCTTCGCGACATCAATCGGCGGTTCCGTTAGCCGGTCGAGCGGACAGAGGTGGGGAATGGTTTGTTCGAACTGCAAGGCCGACATCCCGGACGGCAGCAAGGTCTGCGTCCAGTGTGGCGCGCCGATGGCCGGCGCGTCCCTGTCGCCGGCCATCGTGCCGTCGACGTCCTTGGCCGAGCGGCGCCAGCTCACGGTCATGTTCTGCGACCTCGTCGGCTCGACGGCGCTCTCGGTGCGCCTCGATCCGGAGGATCTGCGCGAGGTGATGGTCGCCTACCAGACATACGCGGCTGAAACCGTCAGCCGCTTCGGCGGCTTCGTCGCCGGATTCATGGGCGACGGCGTGCTGGTCTATTTCGGCTATCCGCAGGCGCACGAGCATGCCGCCGAGCGCGCCGCCCGCGCCGGCCTGGCGCTGGTAGGGGGGCTCGGCGAACGCGACTGGCCCTCGCAGGTCGCCCCGCAAGTCCGCATCGGCATCGCCACCGGGCTGGTCGTCGTGGGCAACATCGCCCGCGCCGACGAGACGCCGCAGCACGGCATCGTCGGCGGCACGCCGAGCCTCGCCTCGCGCCTGCAGGTGCTGGCCGAACCGAACACGGTGGTGATCGAGCCCATCACGCGCCGCCTCACCGGCGGGCTGTTCGATTACCGCGACCTGGGCGTGGTGACGCTCAAGGGCTTCCCCGAGCCCGTGCAGGCCTGGCAGGTCACGGGCCTCAGCGCCGCGGAAAACCGCTTCGAGGCCCTGCACGAGTCGGGCGTCGCGCCGCTGCTGGGTCGCGACGAGGAGCTCGAGCTGCTGCTGCGCCGCTGGCAGCAAGCGAAGAGCGGCGCGGGCCGCGTCGTCCTGCTTTCGGGCGAGGCCGGCATCGGCAAGTCGCGCCTGGGGACGGCGCTGCTCGAACGGATCGCCGGCGAGCAGCACCTCCGCCTGCGCTACTTCTGCTCGCCCCATCACACCGACAGTGCGCTCCATCCGATCATCGGCCAGCTCGAGCGCGCCGCGCGGTTCGAACGGAACGACTCCCCGGCCGTGAAGCTCGACAAGCTGCAGACGCTGCTGGCCTACGGCGAGCCGTCGGCCGACGACGCCTCGCTGATCGCCGACTTGCTCGCGCTGGCCGGTGCCGACCGGCTCTACCCGCGGCTCGATCTGGCGCCGCCGCAGCGCCGGCAGAAGACGCTGGACGCGCTGCGGCGGCTGGTCGAGGCGCCGTCGCGCCGCCGGCCCATCGTGGCGATCTTCGAGGACGTGCACTGGATCGATCCGACCAGCCTCGAGCTGCTGGACCGCATGATCGACGAGGTGCCGCGGCTTGCGATCCTGCTCCTGGTGACGTTCCGGCCCGACTTCGATCCGCCGTGGTCCGGGCGGCTGCACGTCCAAGGCCTTGCCCTGAACCGGCTCGGCCGGTCGGCCAGCGCGGCCCTGGTCGAGCGGTTCGGCGGCGGCGACGGCCTGCCGGCCGACGTCGTCGAGGAGATCCTCGAGCGCACCGACGGCGTGCCGCTGTTCATCGAGGAGCTGACCAAGGCCGTCGTCGAAGCCGGCGCGACCGCCGCGCCCGGGCCATCGCCCGTGCCGCAGGACGGGCCGCATCCCATCCCGACCACGCTGCAGGCTTCGCTCGCCAGCCGCCTCGACCGGTTGGGCCCGGCCCGCGAGCTGGCGCAGGTCGGCGCGGTGATCGGCCGCCGCTTCTCCTATTCCCTGCTGGCCGCCGTCGCCGATCGCGACGAGCCGGAGCTGCGCGCCTTGCTCGACCAGCTCGTGGCGTCCGGCCTCGTCATCCAGGAAGCCGCCTGGCCGCACGCGGCGTTCCGCTTCAAGCACGCGTTGGTGCAGGGTGTCGCCTATGAGGGCCTGCTGCGCTCGGTGCGCCAGGGGCTGCATGCGCGCATCGCCGCGACCCTCGAGGCGGCCTTCCCGGAGACTGAGCCCGAGCAGCTGGCTCGGCATTGGGCGCAGGCCGGCAATGCCGAGCGCGCAGTGAGCCACTGGCGCACGGCCGGCGAGCAGGCGATCCGGCGCGGCGCCAACCGCGAGGCGATCGCCCAGCTGACCAAAGGATTGCGCATGCTCGAGCGCCTGCCGCACGGCCTCGAGCGCGACCGCATCGAGCTCGGCCTGCAACTCCTGCTGGCCGAGGCGCTGATGGCCGACCGGGGCTGGACGGCGCCCGAGACGCGGCCCTGCTACGACCGTGCCCGCGAATTGTGCGTGCGCATCGGCGACAGCGAGGGGCTCTTTCCGGTGCTGTACGGGCAGTTCTCCCACCACCTCTCGCGCGGCGAGGCCGACGCCGCGCACAGCCTCGCGCTCGAGACCCTGCAGCTGACCGAGGCAAGCGCCGACGCCGCGCTGCGCTCGATGGCGCACAGCATGCTGGGCATGAGCCTGTTCTCGCGTGGCGAGCTGGCGGCGGCGCGCAGCCATCTGCAGACCGCCCTCTCGCTCGATCAGCCCGACGGCCGTTCCCACACCTTCCTGGCGCCCGGCCACAACGTCGCCATCGCCTCGCTGTGGCTCGCCCTCACGCTTCTTCTTCTCGGCCATCCGGAGCAGGCCGCGCGGCACGCCGCTGCGGGGTTGCGGGCCGCGCGCGCGCTCTCCAACCCGCACAGCCTGGCGCACGCCCTGGCGCTCGCCTGCCGCTACCACTCCATGCTGGGCGCGACCGCTTCGCTCCACCAGGCCACCGAGGAGCTGGCCGCGCTCGCGGCCGAGCACCGCTTCCCGTTCTATGCCGCCGCCGGGCAGATCTATCGCGGCTGGGTACTGTCGGCCGGGCCCGATGTCGTCCGCGGGATCGAAGTCCTGCGCGAGGGCATGGCGACCTTCATGGATCTCGGCTCGATGGCGCTGCGACCTTATTTTTCCGCGAGGATCGCGGTTCTCTCCGCCGCGGCGGGCGCGCTCGCCGACGGACTCGATCTTCTGGCCAAGGCCCTGGAGCAGGTCGAGCAGTCCGGCCAGCGCTGGTGCGAGGCGGAGATCCATCGTTCGAAGGGCGAACTGCTGGCGCGCTTTTGCGACGCGCCGCAGGCCGAGTCCTGCCTTCAGCGCAGCCTCGCGACGGCGCGCCGGCAGGGTGCCCGGCTCTGGGAGCTGCGGGCGGCCTGCGGCCTCGCCCGGCTGTGGCGCGACCAGGGAAGGAGCGACGACGCCCGCGCGCTCCTCGAGCCGATCCATGGCGGATTCGCCGAGGCCTTCGATACGCCCGATCTGAAGGAGGCGAGGGCGTTGCTCGATGCGTTGAGCGGCGCTTGACACGCGTATCGCCGGCGGATGAACTTCGTTTCGATAGCGGAACAGAGTTCACATCCATGAACGACACTGTGAAATCCGCGGCCAGGGTGCTCGATATTCTCGAGCTGTTGTTCCGCAGCGAAGAGCCGATGGCCGTGAAGGAGCTCGTCTCGGTCCTGGCGCTGCCCAAGAGCAGCGCGCACGCCTTGCTGCGCACTCTGCAGGCGCGCGGCTATGTCGAGCGCGACGCCGCCGACCGCTACGCCTTGACCGAGTCGCTGCGCCAGTCGTCGGGCTGGATCGGCGGTCCCGAGGCGCACTTGGCGGCGGTGGCGCGCCCGCTGATGGACCGGCTGCGCGACGATCTGGACGAATCGGTGTTCCTGGGCGTTCGCGCGGCGCGCGGCGACGTCAAGGTCATCGCCAAGTCGGTCAGTCGCGCCGCGATCCGCTACGATTCCGCCGATTCCGGCCTGCGGCCGGCCTATTGCACCGGGATGGGCCGGATCCTGCTGGCGTTCTGGGACAGGAAGTCGACAGATGCCTATTTGCTGCGCACGCGGCTGCGCGCCCACACGCCTAAGACCGTGACCGACGTTGGCAAGCTGCGCGCGATCCTCGCCAAGGTGGCGGCCAATGGCTATGCCGTGCTCGAAGAGGAGTTCGTCCTCGGCGGATCGGCGACGGCGGCGCCGGTGCTGGGCGGCGATGGTACGGTCATTGCAGCGCTGAATGTCGGAACGGTTTCGGCGCGCTATCCCGCCGCCAAGTCACGGATCATCGCCGGCGTCGTCCGCACGGCTGCCACCATCAGCCAGCGTCTCGGCTACCGGCGATCGGCGTAGATTTTCCAGGAAAGGACTTAAGCGGTGAGTTATCGGATCGGCGTGGATATCGGCGGCACCTTCGCGGATTTCTGCGCCCTGGACGAAGCGACAGGCCGCCTGGCGACATTGAAGGTCCTGTCGACGCCGCAGGAACCCGGGCGCGAGGTCATTGCCGGGCTGGCGGAACTCGGCAGCCGGTTCGGCATCCAGCCGCAGGACATCGGCTATTTCACGCACGGCACGACCGTCGGCATCAACTCGGTGATCCAGCGCAAGGGTATTCGCCTCTGCCTGTTCACCACGGAGAATTTCGTCGACGTGCTGGAAGTGGCGCGCCTCAAGATGCCCGATCCCTATCACCTGATGTCGAGACGGGCCGAGCCGCTGATCACGCGCGACCGCGTGCTGCCGGTGCGGCAACGGATCCTGGCCGACGGCACCGTGGAAACGCCGCTCGATCATGCCAGCCTGCGCCGGGCGCTCGACCAGGCGATCGCGCTGGGCGCCGAGGGCATCGTGCTGGCGCTGCTGCACTCCTATCGCAACCCGGCGCACGAGCGGGAGGCCGAGCGCCTGATCGGCCAATGGGCGCCCGGCCTGCCCGTGTTCTGCTCGAGCGACGTCTGGCCGATCATCCGCGAATACGAGCGCACCGCCACGGCCACCATCCACGGCTACGTGCAGCCGCCCGTGGCGCGCTACCTGACGGCCCTGCAAGCGGCGCTGAAGCAGGCCGGCGTCGCCGCCGAAGCCATGGTGACCAAGTCGAACGGCGGGGTCATGACCGCCGAGCTCGGCAAGTCGGCCTGCCTGCAGATGCTGCTGTCGGGCACCGCCGCGGGCGTCATCGGCGCGGGCTTCGTGGCGCGCCAGGCTGGCCAGGACAAGGTCCTGAGTCTCGACATCGGCGGCACCTCGGCCGACGTCGCCATCATCGTCGACGGCACGCCGACCTACGGCACCGGCGAGATGGTGGGCGACTTCCCGATCTACATCCCGACCGTCTCGGTCACCTCGATCGGCGACGGCGGCGGCTCGATCGCCGCGGTGAGCGCGTTCGGCATCCTGTCGGTCGGGCCGGAAAGCGCCGGGTCGACGCCCGGTCCGGCCTGTTACGGTCGCGGCGGCACGCGGCCCACCATGACCGATGCTTTCGCCGCCTGCGGTGTCATCGGCCACGGCAACATCGGTTATGACGCGGTCGCCGTCGATGTCGACAAGGCGCGCGCCGCCGTCGGCACGATCGCGGCCCGGCTGGACCGCAGCCTCGAGCAGGCCGCCGAAGCCATCATCCAGGTGGCGGTCTCCGGTATGTACCGCGAGGTCGGCAAGCTCGCCTCGCGCCAGGGCATCGACCCGCGCGATTTCACGCTCCTGGCGTTCGGCGGCGCCGGACCGATGATGGGATGCTTCCTGGCGCGCGAGCTCGGCATGCGTCAGGTGCTGATCCCCACGGCGCCGGGCGTGCTGTCGGCGCTGGGCGGGCTGGTCGCCGACGTCAAGAACGACTTCAT
>DATHNU010001050.1:0-4265 GCA_035485695.1 Reyranella sp.
TTCTCGAGCGCCGGCATCGTCGAGCTGAGCTCGAGGAAGGTGAAGCGGACGTTGTGCAGCGTTATCGTGTCGAAGGTCACCAGCTTGGAGGCGACCCGCGAGAATGCCGAGTTGAACAGCGCCGCATAGGGCAGGAACAGCGGTAAAGCGAGCACCAGCAGCGCCAGCGCAACGGCCGGCCAGCGCAGCCAGCCCAGCCGGACGAGCCGCGGCTGGCCATACTTGCCCCCCAGCACGGCGTAACCGCGGCGGCCGAGCGCCAGCGACTGGCCGCGCAGCAGCACGATGGTGAGCAGCAGCAGCGGCAGCGAGGCGGCGGCGGCCAGCTCGGGCTTGGGCGGAAACTGGAACAGGCTCCAGATGCGGGTGGTGAGCGTGTGGAAGCCGGCGGGAATGGCCAGGATCGCGGGCACGCCGAACTGGTTCAACGCCTGCAGGAAGGCGATCAGCGCACCGGCCAGCAAGGTCGGCAGGGCGAGCGGCACGGTAATGCGGCGCGCGGTCTGCCAGGTCTTCGCGCCCAGCATGGACGACGCATCCTCGAGCTCGCCCGGCATGCGGTCGAGTGCGTTGGCCAGCAGGATGAAGACGTAGGGAAACGTGTAGCAGGTGATGACGAAGATCAGGCCGGGCAGGTTGTAGATGTCCAGAAGCGCCTCGTCGGCCGGCATGCCGGTGAGCGCGCGCCACAGCTGGTTCAGGAGCCCCGAATTGGGCGCGGCCAGCATCTCCCAGGCAATGGCGCCGACGAAGGGCGGCGTCACCAGCGAGGCCATCACCAGCGTACGCACGGTGCGACGGATCGGCATGTCGGTGCGCGCCACCAGCCAGCCCAGCGGCGCCGCGACCGCGCAGCAGATGGCGCTCGCCGAGAACGAGATGATGAGGGTCGTGATCAGGGGATCGACGAAGGTGGGATCGGTGAATAGGGCGACGAAGTTGCCCAGCGTGGCGTTGCCCGCCTTGTCCGACAGGCTGTAGACCACGAGCCAGCCCATCGGCAGGGCGATCATCACCACCAGCAGCGCAGCGACGGCGATCAGGACCGGGCGCGACAGGTCGGGCAGGCGCCAGGTTTTATCCCGAGCGAAGCGAGGGACCTTTTCTTCAGTGGCGGACGACAAAGCTTCCCCGCAGTTTCATGTCGTCTTGAGCGCAGCGAAGGCCTGCCCTGAGCGTAGCCGAAGGGACCTCATCGCCGCTTGCCATGGGCATGGGCATGGGATCCTTCGCTGCGCTCAGGATGACAACCGGGCGTGCACCGGCAAACATCATACCTTGAACATCCGCTGGTACTTGGCCTTGATTTCGTCGGCCGTCTTCTCGACCTCAAGGGGGTCCTCGCGCCAGGTCTTGATCGAAGCGAGCGGCGGCCGGCCGGCCTTGGCCTTGATCAGCTTGTTGGCCGGATACTGGCCGCTCAGATCGACGATGAAGCCTTGGCCCTCGGCCGACATGATCCAACCGAACAGCAGCCGCGCGGCGTTGGGATTGGGCGCCGACTTGAACACTGCCATGGGATTGGAGATCTGCGGCGTGCCCTCGACCGGTTGCACCACCTCGACGGGTGCGCCGCGCTCCTTGGCCATCCAGAACAGGTAATCGCTGCCGTCGACGGCGACGGCGCGTTCGCCGGCTTCGATCTTCTTGGGCGGCTCGGTGGCCGACTGGACCTGCAGCACCTTCTGCTTGGCGAGCTTCTCGAAATAGCCCCAGCCCAGCTCGCGCGCCGTCTGCTGGGTCGAGGTCATGATGGTGCCCGAATAACCGGGATGGCCCTTCACCAGCTTGCCGGTGTACTTGGGATCGAGCAGGTCGAGGAAACCCTTGGGCGCGTCCTCGGGCTTGATCAGGCTCGTATTGTAGGCGATGGGGCTGAGATGCGTGCGCTGGTTGATGAAGGTGCCGTCGGGGTCGCGCATGTCGGCCGGCACGTTCTCGGCCATCTCGACCGTGACATAGGGCACCAGCCAACCCTGGCGCTTCCAGACGATGAAGTGGGCGGCATCCGAACTGTTGGCCACGTCGCAACGGCGGATGTTGCTCGCCTCTTCCTGGGCGATGCGGTTGAACAGCCGCTCGGCACCCGTGCGCTCGACCGCGACCTTGATGCCGGGATACCTGGCTTCGAAGGCCTTGGCCATCGGCTCGGCGACGGAAAGGTCCATCGCAGTATAGTAGGTGACCTTGCCCTCCTTCTTCGCAGCCTCGACCAGCGCCGGCGTGACCGCCTCGGGCGCCGGTGCAGCCGACACCACGCGTGCGCCGAAGGGAAGCAGAACGGTCGCGGTGATCAGCGTGCGTCGGCGCATGGTCACACCTTGAACAGCTTGGTGTAGCGCGCCTTGATGTCGTCGGCCTGGTCGGCGACGGCGGCGGCGTCCTCGCGCAGGGTCTTCACCTCCGAGAGCTTCTTGCGGTCGGGCCGCTCCTTGACCAGGGCATGGGCCGATCGCATGCCGCCGACATCGACGCTCATCTGCTGCGCCTCGGCCGTCATCGACCAGGCGTAGAACAGCCGCGCCGCGTTGGGGTTGGCGGCCTGCGCCATCACCGCCGACGGGCCGGTGATGAGCGGCGTGCCCTCGACCGCATAGATCTCCTCGATCGGCTCGCCGCGTGCCTTGAGGCCGGTGATGACGTATTCGCCGCCGTCGGCCATCACCGCGCGCTCGCCCAGCGCCAGTTTCTTCGGCGGATCGGCGGCCGACTGGACCTGCATGATCTTCTGCTTCGCGAGCTTCTCGAAATAGCCCCAGCCGAGGTCGCGCGCGAGCTGCTGCGTCGCCGTCATGATGGTGCCCGAGTAGCCGGGATGCGCCTTGACGATCTTGCCGACCCATTTGGGATCGAGCAGGTCGTTGAAGCCCTTGGGCGCGTCCTCGGGCTTCACCAGGCTGGTGTTATAGGCGATCGGCGAGAGGGTGAGCCGCCACGAGGCGTACATGCCCTCGGGATCCCAGTGCTCCTTGGGGAAATGCTGCGCCACATCCTCGGGCAGGTACGAGGCCAGCATGTTGGCCCGCTTCCAGAGGATGAGATGCGCGGCGTCGGAGCTGTTCACCACGTCACAGACGTAGATCTTGCTCTGATACTCCTGGCCGATGCGCTGGAAGATGCGTTCGGCGCCCGAGCGCTCGACCTTCATGCTGATGCCGGGATAGGCCGCCTCGAAGGCCTTGGCGACCTTCTCGGCCACCGGCAGGTCGACCGACGTGTACCAGGAGGCCTTGCCCTCCTTCTTGGCCGCCTCGATCAATTCGGGCGTGATCTTCTGCGCCTCCGCCGGCGCGCCGCGAGCCACGGTGACAAACGATGCCGTCGTCGTCGCGGCAGCGGCCGCGAGCACGTGGCGCCGCGTCAGTTTCCTGGTCATCGTTTCATTCCTCCGCCAATGCCCTGACTTGTTCCGCCGGCAGGTACAGCCAGACCCGTTCGCCCGGCGCGATGTTGCGGCCGGGCGGCGCCGTCACGCGCAGCTCGGTCTTGTCGTCGAGCGCGACCGTATAGTCGCGCGCCGAGCCGAGAAAGACCTGCCGCGTCACCACGGCGTGAAGGTGATTGTCGGCCGCCGATTGCGGCTTCTCGGCGGCGATGGCGATCTCGTGCTGGCGCACCGACAGCGCCACCGGCTTGCCGGCTGTGAGCGTGCGGCCCGTGGTGCGCAAGGTCGAGCCCGCCACCGAGACACGCGCCTCGTCGAGCGCCGAGCCGCGCAGGATGTTGGCGCCGCCGATGAAGCGGGCGACGAATTCCGAGCGCGGATGGCCATAGATTTCTTCCGGCGGCCCGAGCTGCTCGATCTTGCCGTGGTTCATGACGGCTATAAGGTCGGCCGTGGTCATGGCCTCGGACTGGTCGTGCGTCACATAGACCGTGGTGTAGCGGTAGCGGTCGTGCAGGCGGCGGATCTCGAAGCGCATCTCCTCGCGCAGATTGGCGTCGAGGTTGCTGAGCGGCTCGTCGAGCAGCAGCGTTTCGGGCTCGACCACCAGCGCGCGGGCGAGCGACACGCGCTGCTGCTGGCCGCCCGACAGCTCGCCCGGATAGCGGTCGGCCAGCGCCTCGAGCCGCGCCGTCGACAGGATCGCCTTCAGCTTGGCGTCGATCGTGGCCTTGTCGAGCTTCCGGATTTTCAGCCCATAGGCCACGTTCTCGGCCACCGTCATGTGCGGCCACAGCGCATAGCTCTGGAAGATCATCGACATGTTGCGGCCTTCCGGCGGCACGGTGCGTGCAGGCGAGGACAGCACCTTGCCGCCGAC
>DATHNU010001051.1:0-6636 GCA_035485695.1 Reyranella sp.
CTCGCGATGATGTCGTAGGGCACGCCGAGGCGAACCTCGCCTTCGAATGACGGTGTGCGCATCGACGACCAGACTTCGTCGTTGAGCGAGAGCAGCCGGCGCGCCTGGGCCAGAAGCCGCTCGCCGGCCGGTGCCAGCACCAGGCGCCGGCCTGTGCGCTCGAACAGCCGGCAATCGAGCGCCTCCTCCAGCCGCCTGATCTGCTGGCTGGCGGCCGCCTGGCTGACGCCGAGAGAAGCGGCGGCGCGCGTGACGCCACCCACGTCAACGACGGCAACGAAGGCCCGCAGCAGGGCGGTGTCGAGGTCTTTGCGCATCAAAGAGACTATAAGTGATTATGAACGGTTACATCAAAAACATTCATTTTTATTATTAGACCCTTGCTCCTACCCTCACCTCTTCCCCTCTCCCCCGCTAGGGAGAGAGGTTGGGTGAGGGGGTTGCGCACGTTCTTCGATGCCCCCTCACCTAGCCTCTCCCCCTAGCGGGGGAGAGGCACATGACGGAGTAAGTGCATGTCGAAAATCTCCGGCCTTTGGCTGCCGCTGGTAACGCCGTTCAAGGACGGCGCCGTCGATTTTTCGAGCTACGAACGCTTGATCGAGCACTACCTTGCTGAAGGCGTGGATGGGCTCTTCCCGCTCGGCACGACGGGCGAATCACCGACGCTCGACGACGATGAAATCGACGAACTGGTCGAGCGCACCGTAGGCAAGGTCGCCGGCCGCGTACCGGTGTTCGTGGGCGTGGGCGGCAATGCCACGCACAAGGTCGAGAAGGCGCTGCGGCGGCTTGAGCGATTCGCCTTCGAGGGCGTCGTCTCGGTCTGCCCCTACTACAACCGACCGAGCCAGGATGGATTGATTGCCCACTTCCGCGCCATTGCCGCGGCGACCGATCGCGACGTGCTGATCTACAACATCCCCTACCGGACGGCGGTGAACCTTTCGAACGACTCATTGCTCGAGCTCGCCGACATATCGAACATCGTCGGCGTCAAGGACAGTTCGGGCAGCATGCCGCAGTCGCTCGAGCTGCTGGCGCGCAAGCCGGCGGATTTCTCGGTGCTGACCGGCGAGGACGCGCTCTATTTCACCATGATGGCGAACGGCGCCGACGGCGGCATCCTGGCAGCGAGCCATCTCAGGACGGAAGGCTTCGTCGAGGTCGGGCGGCGATTCGCCGCCAACGACGTGGCGGGCGCGCGCGCCGCCTGGGCGCCGCTCGCGTCTTTCGTGCCGCTCCTGTTCGCCGAGGCTAATCCGATGCCGATCAAGTACCTGCTGTGGCGCCGGGGGCTGATCGCCTCGCCCGAATGCCGCCTGCCGCTGACACGTATTTCCGACGCACTCGCCCGTCGCCTCGACAGCGCCTTCTGTGATCCCCAGCGCAGCGCCTGCCCTGAGCCAAGCCGAAGGGAGGGACCCTTACGGCAGCCTCAAAGCTCCCTCGGCCTCGCGGCCTCGGGATGACAGCTAGGCCGTCCCGCGCACCTTCAACAAATCCCGGATCTCGGTCAGCAACTCCTGCTCCTTGGTCGGCGGCGCGGGCGGCGGTGGGGCGGCCTGTTCCTTCGCGAACAGGCGGTTCATGCCCTTGATCACCAGGAACAGGATCCAGGCGATGATGATGAAATTGACCGTGACGGTGATGAAGCTGCCGTAGCCCAGGGTGGCGCCGGCCTTCTTGGCGGCATCGTAAGTCGTGGCCTGGCTCGCCGCGGGCGTCAGGCCGATGAAGTTATTGGTGAAGTCGAGCCCGCCGAAGATGCGGCCGATGATCGGCATCATGATGTCGTTCACCATCGAATCGATGATCTTGCCGAAGGCGGCGCCGATGATGACGCCGATAGCGAGGTCGACCACGCTGCCGCGCATCGCAAACTTCTTGAACTCCTGGAGCATCTTGCCCTCCATGGTTGTCAGGACACCCGCAGCCAGACCAGCAAAGCAGAAACCGTGACCACCGAGAAGGCCGTGGAAAGCAGAACCGAGGCTGTATTCTGCTCGACCGAGGTATCGAACTGCTTGGCCAGCACGAAGGCGTTGGCGGCCGTCGGCAGGGAAGCCATCAGGAGCGCGACCCGGCCCGCCACCGATCCGAGGTCGATGAAGAACGGCAGGATCAGCGCCGCCAGCAGCGGCTGCAGCAGGAGCTTGATCAGGGTGGCAAGGCCCGCTTCGGCGAGGCCGCGCTTGATCGACTTGTCGGACAGGAACAGGCCGATGGCGAACAGCGCGCACGGCGCCGCCGCCGCGCCCAGGAGGTCGAGCCACTTCTCGACCGGCGTCGGAATAGGCAGGCCGGTGGCCGAAACCACGATGCCCAGCGCGATCGACATCGGCAGCGGGTTGCGGGCCACGTTGAAGGCGGCCCGCAGGAAGGTCCTCAGCGGCCCGTGACCGGCCGCGACCTCGAGCTCGATCAGCATGACGCCGAACACCATGGACACGATCGAGGTCACGATGACCGCCAGCATGGCGGGCGGCAGGCCCGCCTCGCCGAAAGCGGCCAGGCAGAGCGGCACGCCCATGTAGCCGACATTGCCCCAGGAGGCGGCGATGCCCTGCAGGCTCATGGCGGCGAGCCCGGCCTTGCGGCTTCCCCGTGAAACGAGCCGGGTCGAGGCCATGCCGACGGCAAAGGTCGCGACCACGGCGGCGCCGAAGCCCAGCATCATGGCGGGGTCCAGTACCGCCCCGACCGGGGTCCGCGCCAGGGTGCCGAAGAACAGCACCGGCAAGGCGAAATAGCTTACGAAGGCGTTGAGGGCCGTGGTCGACTGGCCGCCCAGGATGTGCCAGCGGCCGGCCAGGTAGCCGGCCAGGATGACCCCGAAGATCGGAAAAGCGACGTTGAGGATGGCCTGCACGGCGCTCAGACGCCCTCGATTTCAGTTGCTGTAACCGATTAAGAATTTGACATAAACGACACAAATACCATAACATTTTACCGCTATAGCGAGGCCGCACCGTCCCCTCATCGCAAGCGGCCCGGGAGAAAGTTCCAATGCGTCTTTTGATCGCCAGCATGGCGGCCCTGGCCGCGGTCGCCTTTGCCGCCCCCTCTTTTGCCCAAACCGAAGAGCCCGCCACGGCGCCCGCCCCGGTCCCGGCCACCAAAGCCAAGCCGGGCACGACCGCCTACTGCCAGACGTTGAAGAGCAGCACCTCGCGCAGCGCCTGCATGAAGAAGCTTCATGCCCAGGCGACGCCCAAGGCGGCGCCGACCACCAAGAAGAAGACCAAGAAGACCACGACCGCCGCGACCCAGCCCGAGGTCGGCCAGCTCGCCCCGCCACCGGCCGCCTCCTCGCCGGCACCTGCACCGGCTCAGAGCGGCGGCACCGTCGCCGTCCCACCGCTGCCGCAGAAGACGATCTGACGGGCGCAAGCCCGTCACCGCGGCCGGCGTAACCGCCCCCGCCTGAAGCGAAGTCGAAGGGTCTCCTCAAGAGAAGCGACGCCCCTCGACAGCGCTTCGCTCTGCTCGGGGTGACGTGTACCGTCCCTCTCCCAACCAGGGGAGAGCGACATGGCGCAATCCGCAGCGCTGATTTCGACGGAGGAGCTCGCGCGCCGCATGGGCGCACCGGCGCTTCGCATCTTCGACTGCACGACCTATCTGCGGCCGCGGCCCGAGGGCGGCTACAACGCCGAGAGCGGGCGCGCCAACTACGATAAGGGCCACATCCCGGGCGCGGCCTTCCTCGATCTCGGGTCCGAGATTTCCGACCCGCACTCCAAGCTCCGATTCACCCTGCCGCCACTCGACCAGCTCACCAAGGCATTCGCCGCCAAGGGCATCGGCCACGGCACCTTCGTCGTGCTCTACAGCCATGCCACGCCGACCTGGGCGACGCGCGTTTGGTGGATGCTGCGCGCCGTGGGCTTCGACGATGCCGCGATCCTCGACGGCGGGCTCGACAAATGGAAAGCGGAGAACCGCCCGCTCTCGACCGAGGCCACGATCTACCAACCGGCCACGCTCACCTTGCGCGGACGGCCCGAGATTTTCGTCGACAAGAACGCCATCAAGGCCGCGATCGGCAAGAGCGACACGCTGACCTTGAACGCCCTCAGCCACGACCAGCACAAGGGCACGGGCGGCGTTGCCTATGGTCGCGCCGGCCGCATCGCGGGCTCGTCCTGCGTGCCGGCGGCGAGCCTGTTCGGGCCGGACAAGACCCTGAAGCCGATGGCTGAACTCCGCGCCGCCTTCGAGGGCGTGGGCGCCGCGCCCGACAAGCGGGTGCTGGTCTATTGCGGCGGCGGCATCGCCGCCACGCTCGACGCGTTTGTGCTGACCGCGCTGCTCGGCCACAGATCCGTCTCGGTGTATGACAACTCCATGCAGGAATGGTCGAACGATGCCAGCCTGCCGATGGAAACTGGCTGAGGAGGAGAGAACGTGGCTGCCTACATGATCGTCGAGGTCGAGACGACCGACGAGGCCCTGATGGCCGAATACCGCAAGCACACACCCGGGTTGGTCGCCAAGTTCGGCGGCAAATTCATCGTGCGCGGCGGCAAGACACGGACGCTCGAAGGCGGCTGGACGCCGTCGCGGGTCGTCGTTCTGGAATTCCCCGACTATGCGGCGGCCGAGCGCTTCTACGATTCAGCCGACTACAAGCCGGTGCTCGACATGCGGCTGAAGGCCGGCAAGTCGAAGGCGATCATCGTCGACGGGCACGACGACTGATGGCGGCTGCCGCGGAGCTGGCCGCCTATCGTGCGGTCGGCACGCTCTACAACGCCTTGATGACGGCCCTGGTGCTGGGCCTCATCACGCGGCGCGGCGAGGAGACGGCACGCGACTACGTGTTCCGCCACTTCCGCCGACAGCATCTCGAGAAATTCCTGCCCGGCCTGCAGAAGCTCGGGCTGGCGGGCCAGCCCGACGCGCCGGCCTGCGCGCTCTATCACTACCATTCCAACGCACTGGGCGGCGTGAAGACAGGTTACCTGCGCGAGAGCGACCGGAAAGCCTGGGTGCGCTATCCGCCGCCGCGCTGGATCTGGCGCGGCACGGCGATCGCCGCCGTCCCGCATTCGGTGTCGGCCGCCATGCTGCACGGGTGGCATGGCCACAACGGCGTGTCGCTCAAAAATCCCGGGCTGGGCTTCGTCTGCACCGGCATGACGGTCGATGGCATGCCCGGCCTCGAAGGCTACTATTTCGACTACGGCCGCCCTCTGAAGGAAGACGAGCGCGTGCGCTTTGCCTACGGCACGGAGGAAATGCCGCGAGTCGACTGGGCCAACCAGCCCAGGCTCGAGACCGCCAACTGGCCCGAGGAACGCCGCCTGCGCACCTTCCGGGCCTATGCGCTGGAATATCTGCGCACCATGCTGCCCACCCTGCAGGAGCTTCTGGGGCCGGGCGACGCTCAAGCCGAGCTCGGCCGCGTGGGGCGCCTGGTCGGCCTGCAGTTCCACGAGGAAACGGCGCGCGACATGGACCTGCCGACCGACGTCGAACGCGGTGATCTTGCAAGCGCGCGAGATTTCGGCCGCTGGCTATCGGGCATCCTTTCGGCGCAAGGCGAGGACATCGAGACGACGGAGCGCGAGGGCGCCGTCGTGATGATCCAGACCGGCTGGCGGGCGATGCGCGAGATCACCCTCGCCGATCCGCTGAAAGCCTTCGACGCCTGGAACGAGCTCTGGCTGGGCGCCGCCGCGGCGCACGACCGCTTCCTCCGCGTTCAGACCACCCGGGCGTTGGGCGAGCGCGGCTGGTCGATCACCTGGCGAATAGCACCCAGGTAGCCGGCCGGCAGTTTGTGGCCAGCGATGGTCGCGCCGAGCGCGTCGAGCGGCAGCCAGCGCGTTTCCAGATGCTCGTGGCTCAGCACGACGTCGTCCTCGCCCAGCAGCCGGCAGGCGAAGGGCAGGATGCGCACGAAGCGGCCGGGCAGGACCTCGAACAGGTGCTCGTCGAGCGCGCGCCCGATCTCGACCGACAGCCCCGTCTCCTCGCGTACTTCGCGCACCAGCGCTGCGCGATGATCCTCACCGGGATCGGGCCGGCCGCCCGGCAGATCCCATTCGTCGCGCTCGTTCAGCAGCAGGAGCACACGACCCTGATGGATCAGGACGCCTTTGACGGAGATCGGGTGTGTGCTCATGGCATCGGAGGGTAGCACGTGCACGATCATGGCTGGGGGCGCGCCACTCCAGTGGCGCGTCTTTCGTCGGCACAGAGGATGATCGCGCCACTGGAGTGGCGCGCCCCCAGCAAAAGAAAAGGCCGGGGATTGCTCCCCGGCCCTTCCGAAACATCTGAGACGACTGGACTTAGAAGTCCATGTCGCCGCCCATGCCGCCGCCACCCGGCGGCATGCCCATCGGCGCCTTCTTCTCGGGCTTCTCGGCAACCATGGCTTCCGTGGTCACCAGGAGGCCCGCCACCGAAGCGGCGTCCTGCAGCGCGGTGCGCACGACCTTGACCGGATCGATGATGCCGGACTTCACCATGTCGCAGTAGTCACCCTTCTGGGCGTCGAAGCCGTAGTTGGTGTCCTTCTGGTCGAGCATCTTGCCCGCCACGACGGCGCCGTCGAAGCCGGCATTCTCGGCGATCTGGCGGACCGGCGACTGCAGCGCGCGGCGCACGATCTCGATGCCGACC
>DATHNU010001052.1:0-4702 GCA_035485695.1 Reyranella sp.
GCACGCCGATGCCGCAATACGGCTTCGCCGGCCTGAAGCCCGGCGATCGCTGGTGCCTGTGCGCCAGCCGCTGGAAGGAGGCGCTCGATGCCGGCGCGGCGCCGCAGGTCGTGCTCGAGGCCACCCATGCGGTCACGCTCCACGTCGTGCCGCTCGCCGAGCTGAAGAAGTACGCCTTCAGGCTTCAATGACGGGAGCCCTCGGGCTGGGGCCCGGCGTCGGGCAGCCGATGCGAAGGAACAACTAAGCGGGCAGTTGCATGAGGACGACGATCAGCGCCACCACGATCAGCGCGATGTAGAAGACTGGCCGCGTGTAGGCCGGCACGTTAGCGGGCAGCGACACGATCCAGAGCGCGAGGGCCAGCGCCAACCCAACCACCAGTACGACAACCAGGATGTTCACGTGTCTCCGCCGCCGGCCGGGTGATGCCGCCAGTGTAACCGCTGGCTGGCGGCGCGGACAGTCCGACACTCCAGCTCGTTCACGAATCCGGAGCGGGCGGGACGCCCGCGGTCCGCGAGACCATGACGCGCCACTGGAGTGGCGCGCCCCCAGCGAAGACGTTCGTCGATCCAACTGCTACGCTTCGATGAACTGGTAGCCGGTGCGGATGCGACCGTCGTCGCCCAGCACCATGAAGTCGAAGCCGATCGAGATCACCGGGCCGCCGGATGCCGGCAGCATCTCCCAGCGCAGCTTGACCGTGCCGTGGTGGCCGTCGACGCCATCGCGCAGGCGGAACACGTTGCCCTTCTCCTTCACCCACTTGTCGTAGGCGTCGGTCACGCGCTTCTCGATGCCGGCATGGCCGATTGCCTCGAGGGTGCGCGCGAGGTGGCAGGCATCATCCTGCCAAAGAGTGCGGATCAAGGCCCGGCGCCGCTCGGCGTCGGACTCGTTCCACACGGCGATGTAGTTCTGGACGAAGGTTTCTAGGTTGCTCATGGCGTGGACATGGTGCGATCCGCGCGGCAGGTCGATAACCTGCCAGGTAATCAGGAAATCGAGCCCATAGGAGAAATCATGAAGAGCTGGCCAAAACTCGAGGGCGCGCTGGCCGATTATGTCGACGCGAACTGGCTGCGCGAAAGCCCGCTGAAGCGCCGGCTGCGCGAGGAGACGGCGAAGCTGCCGCAGGCGGGCATGCAGATCTCGGCCCACCAGGGCCAGCAGATCGCCTGGCTCGCCCGCGCCGTCGGCGCCCGGCGCGCCGTCGAGGTCGGCACCTTCACCGGCTACTCCTCGCTCTGCCTCGCCGAGGCCCTGCCGGCCGACGGCAAGCTCTGGTGCTGCGACGTGAGCGAGCAATGGACCGGCATCGCGCGGCGCTACTGGAAGGAGGCGGGCGTCGCGAGCCGCATCGAGCTCACCATCGCGCCCGCGCTCAAGACGCTCGACGGGCTCCTGGCGCAGGGCCTCGCGGGCCAGCTCGACCTCGCCTTCATCGACGCCAACAAGGACGGCTACGACGCCTACTACGAGCGCTGCCTCAGGCTCGTGCGCCCGCGCGGCATCGTGCTGATCGACAACGTGCTGTGGGGTGGATCGGTCGCCAATCTCGCCGACACGGACGCCGACACCCAGGCGATCCGCGCCCTCAATGCCAAGCTCGAGGCCGACGAGCGGGTCGATCTCGCCCTCTCCGCCGTGGGCGACGGGATGACGTGTGTGCTGAAACGCTAGGGAGCCAGCGCGCCAGGTTGTAGAACGGCTGCATGGCGCGCGAGGCGTTCAGTTACCGGAGCGATCCGGCAGTCCCGTCTTTTCCCGACGACCGTCCGATCCTCATCTTCGACGGCAACTGCTTGCTTTGCTCGAGCTTCGTCCAGTTCATCCTGCGCACCGACCGCGAGCGCCGCTTCCGCCTTCTGGCGGCCCAAACGCCGATCGGCGCGGCGCTCTACCGGCACCTGGGGCTCAATCCCACGGACTACGAGACCAACATCCTGCTCGAGGACGGTCGCGCCTGGTTGAAGTCGGAAGGTTCTCTGCGGGTTTTCGAGAGACTGGGTTTCCCATGGTCCCTGATGTCGGTTGGGCGGGTGCTGCCGCGGCTGGTGCGCGATCGGCTCTATGAGATCGTCGCGCGCAACCGCCTGCGCTGGTTCGGCGTGAGGCAAAGCTGTTACCTGCCCGATCCGGCCCATGCGGATCGATTCATCGAATGAACAGCGATCTCAGCGTTCTGATCGTTGGCGGCTATGGCACGTTCGGAGGCCGCATCGTCGAACTGCTGGAGGACGAGCCGCGCCTGCTCCTGTACATCGCCGGCCGCTCGCTGGCGCGTGCATGCGCCTATTGCAAAACCCGCGACAAAGCCAAAGCCAGGTTCGTCCCCGCGATATTCGACCGCGACGGTGACCTTTCCGCACAACTCGTCCCGCTCCGGCCGCACATTCTCGTCGACGCCAGTGGGCCCTTTCAAACTTATGGGCAGGATCGCTATCGGGTCATCGAAGCCTGCATAGGCCAAGGCATTCACTATCTCGATCTGGCCGATGGATCGGACTTCGTGCAAGGCGTCCACGCCTTCGATCCGGCGGCCCGCGCCGCCGGGGTATTGGTGCTTTCCGGCGTCTCGAGCTTTCCCGTGCTGACGGCGGCGGCGGTGCGGGGCCTCTCGGCCGGCATGGTGCGGGTGACCGCGATCCGGGGCGGCATCGCGCCATCGCCCTATGCCGGCGTCGGCACGAACGTGATCCGCGCGATCGCCGGCTATGCCGGCCAACCCTGCACGTTGCGACGCAACGGCAGGCCGGCCGTTGGCCACCCCTTCACCGACCACATGCGCTTCACCATTGCGCCGCCGGGGCGCCTGCCGCTGCGCAACACCTTGTTCTCGCTTGTCGACGTTCCGGACCTGCGCGCTTTGGCCGGCCTATGGTCCGAGGCGAACAGCATCTGGATGGGCGCCGGTCCGGTTCCCGAACCGCTTCATCGGGCGCTCGTGGCGCTTGCCTGGCTGGTGCGCCTGAGGCTGATCCGCTCGCTGTTACCGCTCGCTCCGCTCATGCATCTCGCGTCAAACCACCTTGCGTGGGGCGAGCATCGAGGCGGTATGTTCGTCGAAGTCGACGGCGTCCTCGCGTCGGGCACGTCGACCAGACGCTCGTGGCACCTGCTGGCCGAGGGCGACGACGGACCGCTAATTCCGTCGATGGCCGTGGACGCGCTGGTGCGAAAAATCCTCGAGGGACGGATGCCGCCGGCTGGGGCTCGCGCCGCCGTTCGCGAACTTGAACTCGACGACTACGAAGAATTGTTTGCCAGCCGAACCATCCATGTCGGCACCAGGAATGCCGAGGACGACGATGCTCCGCTCTACCCCGGTCTGCTGGGTGCGGCCTGGCAGGACCTGCCGGTCGAAATCCGTGCCATGCATGCCGTCGACAATGCGGCATCGGCCGAGGGCTGCGCGAGCGTGCAACGCGGGACCGGCCTGATCGCGCGATTGGTGGCTGCCGTCATCGGTTTTCCCGGAGCGACGGCCGACACGGCTGTCAGCGTGCAGTTCAACGCGGTCGGCGAGGCAGAAACCTGGACCCGAACCTTCGGAAACAAGTCGTTTTCGAGTCGCCAATTTGCCGGTCGCGGCCGGTCGGAGCGGCTGCTCTGCGAACGGTTCGGTCCCCTCACCTTCGCCATGGCCCTTGTTCCTGAAGAAGGTCGGCTGCGGCTCGTGCTGCGGCGCTGGAGCGCCTTCGGCGTGCCTCTTCCAATGTGGCTCTGTCCGCGCTCCAATTCGCACGAATCGGCCGAGGACGGCCGATTCAACTTTCATGTCGAGATAAGCCATCCCCTCACCGGCCTGATCGTGTGCTATCGCGGCTGGCTCGTCCGGACGCGCTAACTGACGTTGCCGAAGATCGGATGCTTGACCTTGTCGCCGGGCTTGATGCCCAAAAGCTTGGCGCTGCCGCCGTTGATCTCGAGCACCGCCCGCACCGGAAACTCGCTCGGAATGGGATCGGTCGACAGCGGCACGGCGTTGGCGTGAACGTGCTTCACCGTGCCATCGCCCGCGATGAACACCATGTCGAGCGGGATCAGCGTGTTCTTCATCCAGAAGCTGACGGGCGCGTCCTGGTAGAAGTCGAACAGCATGCCGTCATAGGGCCCGAGCTTGTCGCGGAACATCAGCCCGCGCGCCCGCTCGGCGTCGTTCAGCGCCAGCTCGACGTCGAACTTGATCTCGCGCGCGCCGGTCGCGACGACCAGGGATGAGCGCTTGAACTTGATCTCGGCGCTCTGCGCCAGGGCCGAGCCGGCCGCCAGGACGAACGGGCTGCCGAGAAAAAGGCGCCGGCCGAGCCGCGTCCTGGAGCTGATGATTGCCATGGCCATGGAATAAGACGTGCCGACGGATTTCGTCAAACTCAAGACGTCCGAGTGACGGTACCTGAGACGTCAAGCCGCGCGGATTTCGACGACCTGCAGGCCCTTCTGGCCTTCGGCGATGCGGATCATCACCTTCTGGCCCGGCGCCAGCGATTCCATGCCGTGCCGGCGCAGCACGGCGGCATGCACGAAGATGTCGCCGTCGGCGGCCTCGCGGGTGACGAAGCCGTAGCCGCGCTCGTTGTTGTACCACTTGACCAGCGCGGTGATGTATTCGCCCATCGCGATGCCGTCGGGCACCGCCGGCGGCTTGGGCGCAACAGCGATCGCCGTCGATTGATCGACGTCGAGCACCTTCATG
>DATHNU010001053.1:0-3813 GCA_035485695.1 Reyranella sp.
CGTCGGCCGAGCCGGCCGCGAAATCCTCCGGGCCCTCCAAAGGGGCGCTCCTCATCATCGGTGGCGGTTCGCAGGGCGCGGAGATCGGACGGGCCGGACGCGAGCAGAGCGGCGGCGATGCCGGACGATGGGTCTATATCCCGACCGCGGCCGAGAACGTGAGCGACGTCACGTCGCCCAACAACCTCGCTGGCTGGCACGCGACGATGACGCGGCTGCACACCTGGGACCGCAAGGTTGCGGACAGCGAGGCGTTCGTGGCGCCGCTGCGTTCGGCCACCGCCGTCTATTTCGAGGGCGGCCGGCAATGGCGTCTCGTCGAAGTCTATGGTGGCACGCGGACCGAGGATGAACTGCGCGCCGTGCTCGATCGGGGCGGACTGATCGCCGGCACCTCGGCGGGTGCCACCATCCAGGGCTCCTACCTGGTGCGCGGCTCACCGGCCGGCAGCGGCACCATGATGTCGCCCGGTCACGAACGCGGCTTCGGCTACCTCAGGAACGCCGCGATCGACCAGCATGTGCTGGCGCGCGGTCGGGCGGCCGACATGGCCAGGGTGGTGGCCGCGCATCCGGGATTGCTCGGCATCGGCATCGACGAGGGCACGGCCGCGCTGGTCCAGCAGAACATCCTGACCGTGATCGGCCGCAGCGTGATCCTGATCACCGATGGCGCCACCCACGACGGCAAGCCCTACTACGACCTGACGGCCGGCACGCGCTTCGACCTCGCCAGCTGGACGGTGTTGCCGGCCAAACCGGAGCGCGCCAGCGGGTAATTCGCCGAGACCTTCGACGCCCCTCGGCGCGGGCAGCGCCAGTCGCGCTGCCCGGGCCCCGCGCGACCGCTGAAGCGCCGCTGCGCGCGCCCGATGGGGCGCTATTTCGCCGAAGCCGGGAAGACCGGCAGCTTGTCGAGGTCGCGCGCGTCATGCTGGATGATGACGGTCGCCTTGTTGCCCGCCACGATCTTCTTGACCCGGTCGAGCGACGCCAGCGTCTGGGCGCGATCGGTGTTGAACGTGGGCACGCCGTTGATCTCGTAGTTCTCGCGGAAGTGCGCGAGATCGCCGCTGATCAACACGGCGCCCTTTTGCGGCAGCTTGACCAGCAGGCTGTGATGGCCGGGCGTGTGGCCGGGCGTGTAGAGCATGATCACGCTGCCGTCGCCGAACACATCCTTGTCGAGCGCCACCGGCTCGACCTTGCTTTCGCCCTTGATCCAGCTGGCGAACGGCGCGGCCACGGCGCCCTCCGGCGGCTTGGCGCTGGTCAGCACGTCCCAGTCGCCCTTGCCGATCAGCAGCGTCGACTTGGGAAACGAGCCCGCCTGGCCGACATGGTCGCCGTGATAATGGCTGATGCCGATGTACTTGATCTGCTCGGGCCTCAGGTTGATCTGCGCCAGCTGATCGACCAGGCTCACCTTGGGCGCGACGTTGGGCGTGGTCATGGCGTGGCCCGCATCCCACAGCAGGTAGTCGTCGCCGTGCTTGACGAGATAGCAGCTGTAGATCAGCTGCAGCTTCAGGTCGCCATAGGCATAGGTGTCCGACATACGCTGGTTGACGGCGGTCGGCGCCTGCGGCGTGCCGCAATCCAGGCGCGCCAGCGAGATCTCCGGCGCCTGCGCCCGAGCCGATGGCGTGACGCCCGGCTGGGCGACGAGCGCGGCGGCGCAAAGGCCGGCCAGAAGCAACGTCCGCTGCATGTTTCTTCCCCCTCGTTTTCAAATGCAGGGCCATCTCACGTAACGATTCCCCGTCGTCTCGACCGAGGCCCCCCTCGACTTCGCTCGGGGTAAACTCCGTGCCGAGTGGAGAGACCTTCTCTCCACGATAAGCCGCTTATCGTTGAGGGAAGGTCTCTCCGCTCCGCGCTTCGCGCTCCGGTCGAGACGACGGGAAATCGCACATGCGATGTACTGCTCAACGGGCGACGCCCCCGCCGATGCGCGCGGATGTTGCCGGGCGCGATGGATTGGGTCAACGCGACCTACGCAATCGTGAACTCGATGGTCCGCCAGTGTCCTGGGTCAGAGATCTTGTGATTGGCGCTTGGCGCTTGATCGCGCACGCTGTCATCCCGAGCGTAGCGCCTGCCCTGAGCGAAGCCGAAGGGCGGGACCTTTAAGGCCCCAGTAAAGGTCCCTCGCTACGCTCGGGATGACAGCTGGTTTGGGCGATGCTGCTTATTCAGTTAATCCGACGACCTTCAGACCCGGGACACTAGCGCTGGCCATTCGTATCGCCAGGTTGCAAACTTGAGGCGCAGCTGCCGACCGGAGGGGGAGCCATGGCGGTCATTCACGCTGGCATGCCGAAACGCTCCGGCATGTTCCCGGTCACGGCCACGCTGGGCGCCCTCGGCGTCGTCTATGGCGACATCGGCACCAGCCCGCTCTATGCGCTCAAGGAGGCGGCCCGGGCGGCGACCCACGGCGGCACGGTGACGCCGGACGCGGTGCTGGGGATCGTGTCGCTCATCCTGTGGGCGCTGATCCTGATCATCTCGATAAAATACGCCCTGCTCATCCTGCGCGCCGACAACCACGGCGAGGGCGGCATCGTCGCCCTGCTGGCCCTGCTGTCCGCCCGCAATGCAGCACCCGGCACGTGGCGCGCCGGGCTCCTGGTCGTGGGCCTCGTGGGCGCCGCGCTGCTCTACGGCGACGGCGCCATCACGCCGGCGATCTCCGTCCTGAGCGCCCTCGAAGGCCTCAAGGTCGACGCGCCGTCCCTGGCGCCCGCCGTGGTGCCGCTCACCGTCGTCATCCTGATCGCCCTGTTCGCCGTCCAGAAGAAGGGCGCGGCCTTCATCGGCGGCATCTTCGGGCCGATCATGCTCGGCTGGTTCCTGGCGATCGCCGCGCTCGGCATCCACGGCATCGCCGGCGCGCCGGCCGTGCTCGAGGCCTTGAGTCCCACCTATGCCATCGACTTTCTGCTCCACCGCGATTTCCATGTCAGCTTCGCCATCCTGGGCGCCGCCTTCCTGGCCGTGACGGGCGGCGAGGCGATGTATGCCGACATGGGCCATTTCGGCCGCCTGCCGATCCGCCTGGCGTGGTTCGCCGTGGCCTTGCCCGCCCTCGTGCTCAACTACTTCGGGCAGGCCGCTCTGCTCATCACCGACCCCACGGCCGTCGACCATCCTTTCTATCAGCTCGCGCCGGACTGGGCCCATTACCCGCTGGTCGCGCTGGCCACGGTGGCGACCGTGATCGCCTCGCAGGCGATCATCTCCGGCGTGTTCTCCCTCACGCAGCAGGCGGTCCAGCTCGGCTTCCTGCCGCGCATGCACATAAGGCACACCGCCAGCCACGAGATCGGCCAGATCTATGTGCCGCTGGCCAACTGGCTGCTCGCGGCGGCGACCCTGGGCGCCGTGGTCGGCTTCGGCACGTCGGACGCGCTCGCCGGCGCCTACGGCATCGCCGTGTCGCTGCTGATGGCGATCACCACGCTCTTGGCCGCCCTGGTCGCCATCCAGTGGGGCTATTCGCCGATCATCGTGATCGCGGTGAACGGCTTCTTCTTCGTCATCGATTGCATCTTCTTCGCCGCGAACTCGACCAAGTTCCTCGAGGGCGGCTGGTTTCCGCTGCTGCTCGCCGCCGCCATCGCGTTCCTGATGCTGACCTGGCGGAGCGGCGTCAGGCTGGTCGAACGGGCCCGCGCCCGGTTGCGGCAGCCGGAGGAAGACCTGATCGAAACTGCCGTGAGCCGGTGCCAGGCGAGGCTGCCGGGCACCGCCGTGTTCCTGGCGTCGGCGCCCAACGGCGTGCCGTTGGCGCTGACGCAATTCGTCAAG
>DATHNU010001054.1:0-5311 GCA_035485695.1 Reyranella sp.
CCTTGTCGACCTTCTTGCCGCCGCCGCAGAACGTGTCCTGGTAGGTCATGTCGCCCAGCGCGATGATGCCGTAGCGATGGCCGGACAGGTCGGGCCGTTCGCGCTCCAGCGTCTCGGCCAGCGGCAGGATGTTGGTCGGGACGTCGCCCGAGCCGTGAGTGGCGCAGACCACGAGCAGTACGTCATGCGCCTCGAGGTCCCCGGCGGACGCCGCCGTATCGCTGACATCGACGATGTGACCGGCGCCCTCGAGCACGGGCTTCAGCGCGTCGGCCACCATCTGGGCATTGCCCGATTCGGTGCCGACCAGGATCAGGATCTTGGACATCGCGTCCCGAGATAAGCGAGCGTGTGCCGCGATGCGACGCGACCGGATGGCGCGGGGAGAGTGGCGGCGAGGGGGCCTCTCGTGCCAGTCTTCGCCGCCATGGACAGAACGCCCGTCATCGCCGCCCTCGAAAGCGGCGTCCTCACCCTCATGCTGAACCGGCCGCAACGCCTCAATGCCATGAGCCCCGGCCTGATCGAGGCCATGAACCACGAGCTGGGGCGCGCCCGCGACGACAAGGATATCCGCGCCGTCCTGCTGACCGGCATCGGCCGCGGCTTCTGCGCCGGCGCCGACCTGGCGGGCTCCGGTCCCGGCGATCCCGATGCCGCCGGCCAGCCCGATCTCGGCGCCGCGATGGATCGCCTCTTCAACCCCATGATCCGCGCCATGCGCGCCCTGCCCAAGCCGATCGTGGCCGCGGTGAACGGCGTGGCGGCGGGCGGCGGCGCCAACCTGGCGCTCGCCTGCGATATCGTCCTGGCCGCGCGCTCGGCCCGCTTCGACCAGGCCTTCGTGCGCATCTCGCTGCTGCCCGATCTGGGCGGCACCTGGTTCCTGCCGCATACCGTGGGCGATGCGCGCGCCCGCGCGCTCGCCATGCTGGGCAGCTCGGTGCCGGCCGAGGAGGCCCAGCGCATGGGCATGGTCTGGCAGGTGCTGGACGATGCGGCGTTGATGGAAGAGGCGAAGAAGCTCGCCCATCGCCTCGCCGCTGGGCCGACGCTCTCCTATGCCGCGATCAAGCAGGCGATCAACGCGGCCGCCACCAGCACGCTCGACCAGCAGCTCGATCTCGAGCGCGACAGCCAGCGCGCGTTGGGCCGCAGCGCCGATTACAAGGAGGGCGTCGCGGCCTTCCTCGCCAAGCGGCCCGCCATCTTCAGCGGACGTTGAGGCGATGCCCTACGACAAGATCCTGGTCGCCAAGGACGATGGCCTGGCGACGCTCACCTTCAACGCGCCGGAGCGGCTGAACGCCGTGTCGCGCAAGATGATCGCGGAAATCAAGCTCTGCTGGGAGGATCTGGCGGCAGACCCCGCGGTGCGCGCCGTGCTGCTGACCGGGTCGGGGCGCGGCTTCTGCGCCGGCGCCGATCTCGCCGATCCCGATCGCGAGATGAGCGCCACCGCCGATTCCGGCGCCGCCCTCGAGAAGTATTTCAATCCGGTGATCCGCCTCATGCGCGCCCTGCCCAAGCCGATCGTGTCGGCGGTGAACGGCGTGGCGGCGGGCGTCGGCATGAGCTTCGTGCTGGCCTCCGACATCGCCATCGCGGGCAAGTCGGCGTCCTTCCTGCAGGCTTTCGCCCGCATCGGCCTGCTGCCCGACGGCGGCAGCACCTGGTTCCTGCCGCGGCTGGTGGGCGAGCAGCGGGCGCGCGCGCTCGCCATGCTGGCGCCGCAGATTCCGGCCGAGCAGGCCAAGGAATGGGGCCTGATCTGGGACGTCGTCGAGGATAGCGAGCTGATGAAGACGGCGACCGAGCTCGCACGCCGGCTGGCCGAGGGGCCCGCGATGTCGCTGGCCCGCATCAAGGAGGCGATGAACCGCGCGAGCGGCAACGACCTCGGCCGGCAGCTCGACGTCGAGCGCGACTTCCAGCGCGAGCTGGGCCGCAGCGAGGATTTCAAGGAAGGCGTCGCGGCCTTCCTCGCCAAGCGCAAGCCCGCCTTCAAGGGCAAGTAGGGAGAGACGACCATGACGACGCCACACAAGGAGATCACCTCGGGCTTGAAATTCCCGGAAGGCCCCGTCGCCATGCCTGACGGCTCGGTGATCCTGGTCGAGATCGCGCGCCAGACGCTGACCCGGGTCATGCCCGACGGCAAACAGCACATCATCGCCAAGCTGGGCGGCGGTCCGAACGGCGCGGCCATGGGTCCCAAGGGCAAGATCTATGTGACCAACAACGGCGGCTTCAACTGGATCGAACGGCCCGACGGACGGCTGTTCCCGGGCACGGTGCCGGCCGACTACAAGGGCGGCTCGATCCAGGTGGTCGACCCCGAGACCGGCAAGTTCGAGACGCTCTACGATTCCTGCAGCGGGCGGAAGCTGAACGGTCCCAACGACCTGGTGTTCGACGATGCCGGCGGCTTCTGGTTCACCGATCTCGGCAAGACGCGCGAGCGCGACAACGATCGCGGCGCCGTCTACTACGCCAAGGCGGACGGCTCGAAGATCGAGGAGAAGGTCTTCCCGCTGGAGCGGCCCAACGGCTGCGGCCTCTCGCCTGACGGCAAGACGCTGTACGTGGTCGAGACACCGACCGCGCGCTGCTGGGCCTTCGAGCTTTCCGCGCCCGGAATCATCAAGGACGCCAACGGTCCCTATCGCGGCGAGAAGGGCCGCGTGATCGCGGGCTTGGGCGGCTACCAGATGTTCGATTCGCTCGCCGTCGATTCGGCGGGCCATATCTGCGTCGCCACCCTGATCACCGGCGCGGTTAGCGACATCTCGCCCGACGGCAAGTCGGTCGTGCAATACAAGTTGCCCGACCCGATGGTCACCAATGTCTGCTTCGGCGGCAAGAACCTGAGCACCGCCTTCGCCACGCTTTCGATGACCGGCAAGCTGGTGAGCTTCGAATGGCCGCGGCCGGGGCTGAAGCTCGAGTATCTGAACAAGTAGCTGGGGGCGCGCCACTCCAGTGGCGCGTCATTTCTGGTCAGTGAATCGCGCCACTGGAGTGGCGCGCCCCCAGCACTCTCATCCCTTCGCCAGCGCCCGCACCTCGCGGCTGGCGACGATCCTGCCCGAGGCATAGGCCTCGTGGTTGGCGTCGACGTCGCCCAACTTGTAGCGGTAGTTCACCATCATGGCGTAGGACTGTTTCAGGCCGTTGGCGCTGGTGTCGGCCAGCCAGTTCAGCCGCTCGACCACCGCGCCGTTGCCGAGGTGGAAGTGTGCGACCCGGTCGAGCGCGCGGCCGTTCTCGTCGGTCGTGAGATAGCGCGCCGCCAGCCGGGTCAGGATCGGCCGCAGCGCCTTGTTGATCGCCGGCACTTCCCACCAGGTCGGCCGGTCGAGGAGCTTGCGTACCGCGGCGGCGCCCGCGGCTTCGTCGGTCACCGGCACCAGCGAGGCGATCTCACCCGCGGTCAGCGCACCGTCGCCCTCGTTCTTCAGCCGTCCGTCGACATGCTGGCGCAGGCCCGGGATGGGCGAGAGGGTGGCGAAGTCCTTGATGTTGGGCAGGTCCCTGGCGAGCTGGTCGGCCACCCGCTTGATCAGGAAGTTGCCGAAGCTGATGCCGGCCAATCCCTGCTGGCAGTTGTTGATCGAATAGAAGATCGCGGTGTTGGCGTGCTTGGGATCGGACGTCTCGGCGCGCGCATCGAGCAGGCGCTGCACATTGCCGGCCATGCCGTTCACCAGCGCCACCTCGACGAAGATCAGCGGCTCGTCGGGCATGCGCGGGTGGAAGAAGGCGAAGCAGCGGCGGTCCGAATCGAGGCGGTTCTTGAGGTCGCGCCACGAGCGGATGGCGTGCACAGCCTCGTAGGTCACCAGTTTCTCGAGCAGCGCCGCCGAGGATCGCCAGTCGATCCGCACCAGGTCGAGGAAGCCGACATCGAACCAGGCGCCGAGCAGCGGCCGCAGGTCCTCGCTCAGCATGCGCGCCGCGGCGTCGGAGCGGCCCAGGATCATCAGCTCGGCCCGCAGGTCGACCACGAACTTCACGCCCTGCGGCACGCCCACGAACTCGTGCAGCAGGCGGACGGCGGGCGATTCAAGCGCCTTGCGCAGGGCGCGCGGCGGCTCCTTGGAAGCACGCCAGCGCTCGACGACCGCCATCGCCGCCTCGCGCGGCAGGCCGTAATCGTGGGCCAGCGTCAGCAGGAACTTCTTGCGGCCGGCCGGTGACAGCGACAGGTAGGCCTGACCCAGCTCGGCGGCCCGGCCGCGCCGCGCGGTCTCGCCGCCTTTGCCCGCCAGACAGGCGGCGATGCGGCTCTTCAGCCTCGGAATGTCGTCATCGGGCAGATCGGGCCGCAACGGCGCGCCCACGACCTCGCGCGCCCCGCGGGCGGTTTCGACGAAGGCAGTGCGCAGGCGTTCGAGCGTGCGGTCGACGGTGTTGGAGAAGGGAAGAGCCATGCGCCGATTATGTCACGGCGAACGTGTCACTCCAGTGGCCTGCGTGAACGCGGCTTCACCGGCCTGCGACGTTACGGCTTGTTCAACGTCTGCCACAGATACCAACTCGCCACTGTGCGATAGGGTCGCCATTTCTCGCCGGCCTTCTCGAGGGCCTCGCGCGAGGGCAGCGCCCGTTTCCGAAAGGCCGTCGCGTAGGCCTTGCGCAGACTGTAGTCGTCGAGCGGCAGCACGTCGGGCCGGCCGAGATAGAACATCAGGAACATCTCCGCGCTCCAGCGGCCGATGCCGTGGATGGCGATCAGCCGTTCGACGATCTCGGCATCGTCCATGCGGCGCGCGGCGGCGAGCGTCGGCACCTCACCAGCGGCGGTACGGCGCGCCAGGTCGCGCAGCGACTTGAGCTTGGGGCGTGAAATGCCGGCGCCGCGGATCCTGGTATCGGAAAGCGCCAGCAGCCGCTCGGGCGTCAGTCCCGTCGAGCCGCGCGGGAAATGCTCGCACACGCGGCCGAAGATGGTGGCGGCGGCCTTGTTGGAGAGCTGCTGATAGACGATCGCCTCGGCCAGGGCCGCGAACACGCTGCGTGCCTTCTTCAGTTCCATGGCGAAGGGTCCGGCCTGCTCGATGAGGCGCGCCAGCGCCGGGTCGGCAGCTTGTAGATGAGCAACGGCCGTGGCGGGTTCGAAGCCGAAGTCGGCCATCGTTATTTCAGCCGGTCGAAGAGCGGTCCGGCGCCGACCGCTGACGCGCCCTCGATCTCCAGGATGCGCCGCTTGGTGGCGACGCCGCCATTGGCCGAGAAGCCGCCCATCTTGCCGTCGGCACCCAACACGCGATGGCAGGGCACGATGATGGCGACGGGGTTGCGGCCGAGC
>DATHNU010001055.1:0-3293 GCA_035485695.1 Reyranella sp.
CTCGGAGCGGCCGGCCCCGACCTGCTCGCGCAGCAGCGCGCGGGTGGCCGACAGCGCCACGTCGACGGCGGTGTCGCGGACCTGCTTGGTGGCGGCAGTTTCGGACTGCGCGATGCGGTCGAGCGCCTGTTGCTCGCGCAAGGCCACCGCGGCCTGCAGGCTCGCTGCCGCCTTGGCCTGCATGCGCTCGGCCTCCTCGCGGGCGTGCTGGAGGATGGCGCCGCCCTCGGCCGCCGCCTGCGTCAGCGTGCGCTCGGCATCCTGCTTGGCCTTGAGCGCCTCGTCGCGCAGGCGCTGGGCGTCTTCGAGCGCCTTGACGATGGCCGCCGTGCGCTTGTCGAGCATGTCGGAGACGCGCTTCCACATCGCCTTGCCGGCCAGCGCGAAGAACAGCAGGAACGCGACGCCGACCCAGAAGGCCGGATCGGAGAAGATGCCGCCACCGTGTTCACCGGCGGCGTCCGCCGCCCAAGCCGTGCCGATCATCGGCCGTCTCCCTTGATCGCCGCGGTGATCTTGCCGGCGAGCGCGCCAGAGTCGGCCGGCTGGCCGGCGAGCTTGGCATAGACGTCGCGGCCGATATCGCTGGCCATGTGCTCGAGCCCGGCCATGACGTCGTCGCGCTGCCGGGCGATGCGCTGCTCGGCCTCGTTGATCTGCTTGGCCAGGCGATCATGCAGCTCGTTGAAGTGCGCCGCGGCTGCGGCGCTGTCGGCCTCACCCCGTTCGCGCGTCACCCGACGAGCCTCCTCGCGGGCGTCGGCCAGGCGCTTCTCGTAGGCCGCGACCAGGGCGCGGGTGTCCTCGTTGGCCTTCTCAGCCGCGTCGAGATCGCCCTGGATCTTGGCCTGGCGCTTGGCCAGCGTGTCGGCGATCGCCGGCACCGCGAGTCGCGACATCACGAAGTAGAGGATCACGAAAGCGATCGCCAGCCAGACCAGCTGGGGCGCGAAGTCGTGGACGTCGAGCTGCGGCATGCCACCGGCTGCGGCAGCGCTGCCCACCATGGCGAGGGTGGCAAGGCCGCCTGCCAGCGCGCCGTAGAGCGATTTCCGCATGATCGTTGGCTCCAAGCCCCGGTACTCGACCAGGAGTCCTAGAACACGAACAGGATCATGAAGGCGATGACCAGCGCGAACAGCGCGACGGCCTCGGTGAGCGCGAAGCCCAGCAGCACGTTGCCGAACACGCGAGGGGCCGCTTCCGGGTTGCGCAGCGCGCCCGAGACGAAGCTGCCGAAGATGTTGCCGATGCCGACGCCGACGCCGGCGAGGGCGATGGTGGCGAGGCCGGCACCGATGAGCTTGGCTGCAGAGGCGTCCATTTGAATGTTCCTTTCGGTAGGTGGATGTCAGTGAGACAGATGAATGGCGTCGTTCAGATACAGGCAGGTCAGGATCGCGAACACATAGGCCTGCAGGAAGGCGATCAGCAGCTCCAGGCCGGTGAACACCACGATGAAGGCAAGCGGCGCCCAGCCGCCGATAATGCCCAGCATGACCACGAAGCCGCCGAACACCTTCAGCATGGTGTGGCCGGCCAGCATGTTGGCGAACAGCCGGATTGCCAGGCTGAACGGACGGATGAAGTAGGAGATGATCTCGATCGGCACCAGCAGCAGCAGCAGCACGAACGGCACGCCTTTCGGCACGAACAGCGACAGGAAGTGCAGGCCGTGCCGGGCGAAGCCGATGATGGTGACGCCGATGAACACGAAGGCCGCCATCGCGAAGGTCACCACGATGTGGCTGGTCGGCGTGAACGAGTAGGGCACCAGGCCCAGCACGTTGCAGAACAGGATGAAGATGAAGAGCGTCAGGATGAAGGGGAAGTACTTCTTGCCGGCGTCGCCGACATTGTCGCGCACCATGCCGGCGATGAACTCGTAGCCCAGCTCGGCGACCGATTGCAGCTTGCCCGGCACCAGCGCCCGCTGGCGCATGCCCCAGACGAACACGGCCGTCGCCAGGATCACGGCGATGATCATCCAGGTCGAGGAGTTCGTGAACGAGGCGTCGATGCCAAAGAGATTCAGGTGGAGCAGCCGCTTGATCTCGAACTGCTCCATCGGGCTATGCATTTGGCTACCTCATCCCCACTTCAATCCACGCCTCGACCGCTTCAGGGCAGGCGACGATTCCCCTCGTCACCCCCGGCGGCATCCTTCGAGTACGCTCGAATGGCGCGCCAGGCATTGTTGACGCCGGCGATGAAGCCCAGAACGAGGCCCGTCACCAATGAATAAGGCGCCCAACCCAACCAGCGGTCGATCCAATAGCCGAGGAACCCCCCGACCAAAAGGCCCGCGATCATATCGACCAAAATCCGATAGGCAACGCTTGTCTGGCGGTGCGACATTACGTTGCTCGGCGGCTCGTTCGGGCTTGGTTTTGGGTTGGCCGCGCGCGCTGCCCTGAGCTTCGCATCCATCTCCTCGACTGCCCGCCGGGTGCCTTCTGGGTCGGCGTCTTTCGGAGGATTTTCCATTTAAATCAACCTGTTATCATCTTGGAGCGCGGACCTCCAGGTCCGCCTCATGAGGTTGAGCGGACCTGGAGGTCCGCGCTCCCAAGACATGATTACGCCTTCAGCACCGAGAACTTCGCGTCGCCGTCACGCGCCACCTGCGGCACCAGGTCGACCTCCCAGTCGAGATACTGCTGCATCGCCGCTTCGATATTCTCTTTGAAGTCATAAGGCCGGTACCACACGTCGGTCGGCGGATCGGCCATCCGGGTGTGACCGGCCTCTATCGCGAGCTTGCCATCGCGCCAGGCCTTCATGCCGCCCGCCAGGATCGCCACCGGCAGGCCGCCCGCCACCGCCTCGGCCTCCGCTGCGGCGAGCGCTGCGATCTCGCCGTCGGGCGAGACCAGCACGATGCGGGTCACCGCCTTCTGCTTGGCCAGCATCTCCGGAATGGTCTTGCCCAGGTTGGCACGCACGGCGAACCAGGCGCCCGGGACGTGACCGTCGCGGTAGCGCAGGCTGGTGTCGAGATCGATCACCAGCGCATGCTGAAGCGACTTCTGCAGCTCGGCGGGCGCGATCGTGGCCGACGTCGGCAGCACGAAGCCTGACGGGAACCGCGGTTCGGCCTCGGTGGTGAGCTCGCTCGACACCGGCTTGTGGTCGAGCACATGGACGTCGTTCCAATCCATCTGCATCAGCCAGTGCGCCGTCATGGTGGCGCGCACGCCGTCATTGTCGTGCAGCACGACCGTGGCGTGGCGGGCGCCGACATACTGGTCGGTCGCCTGCACCAGCTGCCCGCCCGCGGCATGGCGGAAGCC
>DATHNU010001056.1:0-3032 GCA_035485695.1 Reyranella sp.
AGACGACCTTCTTCGATCCCATGATCGGCGCCGGCATCGAGAAGCTGATACGACCCAACACCAAGGTGGTCTATCTCGAGGCGCCCGGCTCGCAGACCTTCGAGGTACAGGACGTCGATGCCATCGCCGCCGTCGCCAAGAGGCACGGCGCCGCCGTGCTGATCGACAATACCTGGGCGACGCCGCTCTACTTCAAGCCGTTCGACCACGGCTGCGATCTCTCCATCCACGCCGGGACCAAGTATATCGTCGGCCACTCCGACGCCATGATGGGCATCATCTCCTGCGCCACGAGGCAGATGTTCGAGACGGCGAAGACCGCCTGCCAGTCCTTCGGCTTTCACGCCGCCCCCGACGACTGCTACCTCGCGCTGCGCGGCCTGCGCACCATGGGCGTGCGGCTGCGCCATCACGAGAAGAGCGGCGTCGAGATGGCGCACTGGCTGAAGGACCGGCCCGAAGTCGACAAGGTGCTGCATCCCGCCCTGCCCGACTGCCCGGGCCACGACAATTGGAAGAAGCTGTTCAAGGGCTCGTCCGGCCTCTTCTCCTTCACGCTGCGCGACGGCTACAGCAAGAACGCGTTGGCGGCGATGCTGGACGGCATGGACATCTTCGGCATGGGCGCCAGCTGGGGCGGCTACGAAAGCCTGATGATCCCGGCCCATCCCGACCAGTACCGCACCGCCGTGCCGTGGCCCAAGGGCAAGCAGCTGCTGCGCGTCCATATCGGCCTCGAGGACGTCGAGGACCTGAAGACCGACCTCGCCGAAGGATTCGATCGGCTGAACCGGGCGCACAACGCCTGACGGCATGTTGCTTCACGTCGCCCTGTCCTTCGATCTCGGCGGCACCGCGTTCAATCCCCTGAGGTTCGCCCCGTTCGGCGCCCCGGCAGTCCGCGCGGGTCCTCGTCACCTCCAGGGTCGCGTTGCGGGCGGCCGAAGCCGAATTCGGCGATGCTCGTCTCTTCCCATGACGACACGCCGGTCGCGCGGGCGAACAGCTCGGGATTGCCGGAGCCCACGGCCGATCCGGCGAGGCCGAGATCGGTCGCCACCAGATAGAGGCTCTGGATCGCCACGCCGGCATTCATCAGCGAGATCTTGTAGGCGATGCCGGCGTACTTCCAGGCGAGTCGCGGCAGGCGCGACGCCATGACCACCAGGACCTGAGGTGGCCGGCCCGGCTGGCCCCAGGCTCGGGCGCACTCCTCCAGCATGTCCGCAGCGGGCGTTTCCGCGCCGTCGATCCGTGTGAGGCCGTGTTCGTGGCCGCGATAGTGATAGAAGCCCGGCGCCAGGCCCTCGCAGGCGCCCACGGCCAGATAGAATTCCAACTCGTGGATCGCCCCGCCCGAGGGATACGGCCGCAGCATGGCATCCTGCGGTACGTCGGGCGTGCCCGATATCAGCGTCGTCACACGAGCGACGCGATGCAGGAGTTCGCCGACGCTTTCCAGGCCGACGGGCCTATCCGACATGTCGCGCTGCGAGCGGCGCTTTTCCATGACCTCGCTCAAATTGCCGCTCGCGTGGGCCGCGTGCGGCGCCGGCAGGTCGATGGAGGTTCCGGCGTGACGGGGGCGAATGGCCGGCGGCGACGGCAGGGCGCCGACGAAACGATAAGTGCCGCCGCGCGGTTCGAGGTCGTCGTAGGATCGGGCCGCCCGCTGGAACAACCGGTCGTGGAAATCCCAGGTCCGGCGCGACGGCTCTTCCGCGGCTGCGGCATCTTTCGCGAAACCCAGCGCGATCAGCAGCGATACGAGCGGAAGGTCGAGGCTCGCGTCGGCAGTCGTATCGAGCGACCCCGCTGCAAGGCGCAGGACCAGATTGCCGGCGTCGGCATGCTCGACCAGGAGATCGCACGTTGCGTCCGGGTGCTGGAGCATGGCCCCGCGTTCGCCGCGTCGCAGGAAGGCAAATCGGTCAAGAGCCACCGTCCGGGGTCCCGGCTGCGGCACGGGCAGTTCGAAAGTCCGGCTGCGCGGCAGCAAGCGGACCACCGGCATTTCGTCGCGCTCGGCAGTCGCCTCCAGCAAGCCGCGTTCGACCAGGCGTGCCACATAGTAATAGAGCTGCGCCGCGCATTCTTCAGTGGCCAGCCCCGCGAGGCTTGCCTCGTCGGCGCCCTTTGCCAGGGCCAGCAGCGCGTCGCGCAGACCAGCATGTCCCGGCGTCAAGGCGACGATGCCGCCGTCGCGCCCCTCAAGGGCCAGTCCATGCTTTCCCGACGGGACCATGGAGGCGCCAGGCACCAGCCGCCAGCGCAGTTCGAGCGCCGCGGCGGTCACGGGAAGAACGGCTTCGGATGCAGTGCCGGCATGCCCGACCATAGTCACATCGGTGTTCCTGTTCGACCAGTGCCGACTTTGATCGGCGCTGGGGCCAGTCGTTCAGCGACGGCGGCGGAGAAATGCAGTTTGCCGACACACCCGAACTCTGGAAGGGTTGCCGGAGGAGATTTCCTGATCCTTGCCAGCCAAAGGAACGCCCATGAGCAACCCCGAAAAAACCAGAGCAGCCTACGCGCGGATCGTTGCCAGGGCGTGGCGTGAGCCGGCATTCAAGTCAGAGCTGATCGCCGACCCCGGAACAGTCCTGGAGGCGGCCGGTTTTTCGATCCCAGCCGGTGTCAAGGTCGAGGTGGTGGAGAACACCCACACGCATGTCCATCTCGTGTTGCCGCCCAAGCCCACCGAACAGCTTTCCGACGAGGCCCTCGATGGTGTTGCCGCGGGATGGGGTGGCGGTTCAAACGTCGTCGTCTGCGCCCTCTCGATTATCGTGCGGAAATAAGTCATAGGAAGAACGGGATCGGATTGAGCTCGGATTCCGCGCGTGGCCGGTCGACCCAGCCGAGCTTGACCGGCACGTCGTAGAGGCGACCGGGCGCATGGCGTCCCCAGAAATGCCGCAAGCCCGGCACCACGACACGCGCCACCGGAAAGCCCAGGTCGGGGCGCGTATAGTCCTGCACGATCATTTCGAGATCCTTGCCGCGCAGCAGCTCGATCGAGGCGATCAGGT
>DATHNU010001057.1:0-7467 GCA_035485695.1 Reyranella sp.
GAGGCCGACCGGGTCAATGCGATCGGCCGCCTGCGCGGCAGCGGCGGCGGCAAGAGCCTGATGTTCAACGGACACATCGACACCAACCCGGTAACCGAGGGCTGGACGGTCGATCCGTGGGGCGGACAGGTAGACGACAAGTTCATCTACGGCATCGGCGTCTCCAACATGAAGTCGGGCGACGCAGCCTATTTCTGCGCTGTCAAGACGCTGGTCGATGCCGGGGTGAAGCTCAGGGGCGACGTGCTGCTGACCTACGTGGTCGGCGAGTTGCAGGGCGGCGTCGGCACCGTGGCCATGGTGAAGCAGGGCTATCGCGCCGACTATTTCGTCAACAGCGAGCCGACCGATCTTCAGGCGTTGACGATGCATGCCGCAGCCTTTGTCTTCCAGATCGAGCTGATTGGCGACACACGACATCTCTCCAAGCGGGAGGAGGCGGTCGATGCCCTTGTTGCCGCGTGTGATCTCGTGCCGCGCCTGAATGAACTGAAATTCTCCGGCGCCAAGTTACCCGAACACGAGAAGATCAATCGCGTCCATGTCGGCGTCATGCACGGCGCCCTCGGCAAGGAGCTGCACGAGTGGCGGCCGCCGCAGGTGGCGGACTACGTAAAGATCAAGGGCTCCGGACGCTATGCGCCGGGACAGACGGAAGAGGGCGCCCTGGCGGACTTGCGCGTGGAGCTCGACGCGCTGGAGCGCCGTCATCCGGGCCTGAAGGCTGCGGTGATGATCGAGACGGCCACGGGCCGGGTGACGATGCCGTCGTTCGAGGTGGCAATCGACAATCCGATCGTCGAGGCGATCAACTCGGCTTACCAGCAGGTGCGCGGCAAGAAACAGCCGACGGGCGCCATCACGCCGCCTGGCTTCTACGGCACGGATGCTGCCCACCTCTATCGGATGGGAGGAATGCCGGGCGTCGTCTGCGGCCCGGGCGGACGCTACAACACAATGCCGGACGAACGCGTCGACATAATCGACTACCTCGACATGGTTCGGATTTACATCCTTACGATCTTGCAAATCTGCGGGTAACCCACGCCGCGGGAACGGACGGCGGATGTCGTGGCGGCGAGGAAAATGCCGATCGGGGCCCGGTGGGAAAGTGGCCTGATTGCCTCTCATGGGTAGGCCGGCGTGTCAGCCAGGATTGGCCAGGTTTTCGCGCAAGGTGCGACCGGCATACTCGCGGCGCAGCAGGCCGCGGCGCTGCAGCTCCGGCGTTATCATGCGGCCGAACTCTTCGTAGGTGCCGGGGAACACGGTGGGCGGCAGGACGAAGCCGTCGCACGCGCCGTTGGTGAACCAGTCCTCCATCACGTCGGCGATCATGGCCGGGGTGCCGGCCAGCAGGCCGCGCGGCTTGCGCACGGCGGCGGCGAAGCTGATGCCTTGCGCCTTGGCGACCTGGTTCATGCGGTCGCGCGAGCCCGCGATGCCTTGGTTGCCGGCGGCGACCTCGGCTTCCTCGGCGGTCTCGATCCGGCTGAGGTCGACGCCCAGCAAAGTGGAGGACGAGGCCAGCACCAGCTCCGGGTCGATCAGGCTGTCGAGGAACTCGGCCTTCTCGCGGGCGATCGACTCGGTCTCGCCGATGACGACGGACAGGGTCGGCAGGACCGCGACGTCGGTCGGACAACGCCCGGCGGCTGTCAGCCTGCGGTGCATGTCGGCGCGGAACTCGATCCCGTCGGGCTTGGTGGCGGTCGTGCAGAAGATCATGTCGGCCCAGCGTGCCGCGCATTCGCGGCCGCGCGGAGACGAGCCGGCCTGCAGGATGAGTGGGCGGCCCTGCGGGCTGCGCGGGATGGACATCGGGCCACGGGTGCGGACGAAGGGACCGACATGGTTGGCGTAGCGGATCTTGCTGGCGTCGGCGAATACGCCGCTCTCGCGGTCGAGCACCAGCGCGTCGGCGTCCCAGCAGTCCCACAGGGCGTAGCAGGCCTCCAGCACGTCGTCCGCCCGGTCATAGCGGTCGTCCTTCGGCGGCACGCCGTCCATGCCGCAATTGCGCGCTTCGTAATCCGTTGCCGAGGTGACGACGTTCCAGGCCGCGCGGCCGCGGCTCAGCAGGTCGAGCGAGCCCAGGCTGCGGGCGATCTGGTAGGGCTGGTTGAAGGTCGTCGAGATGGTGTTGCCGAGGCCGAGATGGCGCGTCACGCGCGCCATCAGCGGCAGCACCGTCATCGGGTCGATCAGGCTGAGCTGGCCGCCGCGGCCGACATAGTCGGCGAAGCTGCTCTTGTACAAGTCCGGCAGGCCCAACCCGTCGGCAAAGAACCCGGCATCGAAGCGCGCGTGCTCGAGCAGCCGCGCCAGGTGCTCGTAGCGCTCGGCATCCCAGATATCGTGCAGCGGCGCCGACGGGTGGCGCCAGGCGCTGGCGTAGCTCGCCGTGGGCCCCGTCTTCAGGTACGCCACCAAGTGCATCTTGCGCGTTATGGACATGCAGGCAGGGCCGCAAGATACGTGCCCGAGCAGATTCCACTCAGGTGTCTTCGGATCGCGGGTCTCCAGACCCGCTCATGTGGTATCGAAGAGGGAGAGGCGGGCCTGCCGACAAGCGGTCTGCTTGAACGGAGGATACATGACATTCTCGATCGCCGGGCGATGCCCCAGGACAGGGATGCTGGGCGCTGTCGTCTCGACATCATCGATGGCCGTCGGCAGTCGCTGCGCGTGGGCCGAGGCGAACGTCGGTGCGGTCCTGACGCAGCATCGTACCGACCCGCGTCTCGGCGCCAAGATTCTCGCGCGTCTAAAGGCTGGATCATCGCCCGAGACCATAATCCATGACCTCGAGAAAACCGATTCGGATCTGCGATGGCGACAACTCGCCGTCATCGCCGCGGACGGTAAAGGGGCGGTCTTCAACGGCGCCAAGATCACGTCGATCGTGAAGGCCAAGGTCGGCCGCAATTGCACCGCGGCAGGCAACATCCTGCGCACCACGGACGTCGTCGATGCCATGGTCTCGACCTTCGAGGAAAGCGAAAATCAGTCCCTGCCCGAACGGCTTGTGCGCGCCATAGAGGCCGGTCAGACGGCGGGCGGCGAATTGAAGCAACTGAAGTCCGCCGCGCTTCTCGTCGTGCACAAGGAAAGCTTTCCCTTCGTCGACTTGCGGGTCGATCTCAGTCCCCAACCTCTCGTCGAGTTGCGCTTCTTGTGGGAACTCTACGAGCCTTCAGCAGACAACTACGTCGTCCGTGCCGTTCAGCCGGACAAGGCACCGTGAGCATAGAAAACGGGGTGCTGAAAGCGGCAACGGGTCAGCCAGCGACCGGCTGGCGAAAGCATCGGCGATGACAGAGGTCGAGACCTGCTCACAGGCCCACTACACTGGGACCGACTGGAAAACCGAGGAAACATTCATGGAGACTCTTGTCCCGCCCGCACTCGCCGCCAGCGCCCCGGAACGGGCGCGCGCCGTGCAGGCGTTGCTCGACACGGATGGCCCCGAGATGGATCGCCGGCGCGAGCTCACGCCCGAGGTGGTGGACGCCTTGGCCGGGCAGGACCTCTTGCGCATGCTGCTGCCCAAAAGCATGGGTGGGCAGGAAACGCCGCTGGTCGAATACTGCAAGGCCTGCGAGGCGATCGCCTGGGCCGATGCCAGCAGCGCCTGGTTCGTCAATCAGTCGAACGTCTCGGCCGCGACGTCCGCCGCCTCCATGCCGTATGAGGCCGCCGCCGCCATGTTCGCGGGCCCGCGCGCGGGCCTCGCCTGGGGCGCCCGGCACAACAACAGCACCGCCATCCGGGTGGAGGGCGGCTACCGCCTGACCGGCACCTGGAGCTTTGCCAGCGGCGGCCGCCACACTAAATGGCTGGGTGCCCACAGCGCCGTGCAGAATCCGGACGGCGCGCCGCTTATCCGCTACGGCCGGCCAGACGACCGTAGCTTTCTCTTCCTGCGCGAGCAGGCGACGATCATCGACGACTGGCACGTGCTCGGCCTGCGCGGCACCGGCAGCGACAGCTATTCGGTAAAAGACCTGTTCGTGCCGGACGCCCATGCGCCGGCGCGCGACGTGCCGGACGAGCGGCGGGAGAAAGGCCCGATCTACCCGATCGGTTCGACGCTGCTCTACGCCAGCGGCTTCTGCAGCGTGACGTTGGGGCTCGGGCGGCGGATGCTGGAGACCTACACCGCGCTGGCGCGCGGCAAGCACAGCCGAGCAGCGCCTACGGTGATGGCCCGCAACAATTCAGTGCAGCGCGAGATCGGCCTCCTGGAGGCGAAGCTCTCGGCCGCGCGCGCATTCCTGCACGAGGCGGCAGGCCAGGTCTATGACGCGTCGGCCGCCGGCACGCTGGACGTGGATTTGCGCCTGCGCCTGCGGCTGGCCACCACCTACGGCATGAACGAGGCGACCGACGTCTCGATCGCCTGCTATCGCGCCGCCGGCACGGCGGCGATCTCGGAGAAGGCGCCCTTCGAGCGCCGCTTCCGCGACGCGATGAGCGCTAGCCAGCACCTGCAGGGAATGCTGCCCCATATCGAAATGGTTGGCCGGCACATCATCGGCACGGAGAATGTCGTGCAGTTCGTGTGACACAGCAGCCGTCAGAACGACAACCCGGGAGGGGTCTCATGTTGACAATCGATGTCCAGGTTCATGCCTACGAACGCGACCATCCTGGCCGGCCGTGGGCTGCGGTCCTGCATGGCCCGGCGGAGGTCACGGGGGACGACATGGTCAAGGCCATGGACTCAGTCGAGGTCGACGGCGCGCTGCTGGTGTCGCCCTACACGATGTACCGCTGGGACGCGAGCTACGCCCTCGCCGTGCGTAAGGCCCATCCCGGACGGTTCGCGGTGATCAAGCCGGTCGACTCCAACGATCCCAAGGTCGCCGACACGATCGGCGAATGGGCCGACACCGAGGGCACGGTTGCCATTCGCATCATGATGAATCCGGATGTGTCGACCGATGCTGCCCACCCCGGCATCGACCGCGTGCTGGCCGCCGCCGCCCGCCATTCCTTTCCGGTCAACCTGCTGTGCTGGGGCCGGCTGGACCAGGTCGGCCAGATGGCAGCGCGCCATCCCGAGACGCGGCTGGTGATCGACCATCTCGGGCTGCAGCAGCCCTTCGAGCCGCCGGCGCCGGCCGAGCCCTGGGCCGAGCTGCCGAAGCTGCTGGCGCTTGCGGCCCACGACAACATCGTGGTCAAGATCAGCGGCGCCTGCACGCTCAGCCACCAGCCGTTTCCCTACAAGGACATCTGGGATCCGCTGGGCCGCATCTTCGACGCCTTCGGCTTCGATCGCTGCATGTGGGGCACCGACTGGACGCGGGCGGTCGGCTTGCTGACCTACAAGGAGGGGGTAGAGGCGTTTCGCGTCACCGATCGCCTGTCCGACAGCGATCGCGCCGCGCTCATGGGTCAGACGCTGCAAAAAGTCTACGATTGGGCGCCCGCGAAGGCCGGCTCTCCATCAGGCTGAGCCTGCGGAGGACGCCATTTAACGCTGCCGCGGGGGGCGATTCCGCGCAAACTTCGTTGGATATTTAAGGTAATTCTTGCTGCAAGTTGTGATAAATTGATGCTAAGTAGACCTGTGGGACTGGGGAGTTGGGGTTGAAAAAGCTAGGAACATTTCTGTTGCTGGGGATGGCGCTTGTTGGATGCCAATCGGCAGATCCCGTGCAAAAAGCATCGCCTGAGATGCAGCGCGAGTACAATGCGGCGTTCCAGAAGATGTTGAACGATCCCGGCAACCTGGAGGTGGTGATGGCCTACGCCCAGGTGGCAACCAAGACCGGTGACTACGAGGGCGCGGTGGGGGCCTACGAAAGCATCCTGCTCATCGACTCCAATTTGCCGCGGGTGAAGCTGGAACTCGGAATCCTCTATTTTCGTTTAAAATCCTACGACACGTCGCGTATCTATCTCGAAGGAGCGCTCGCGTCGCCCACGCTGCCTGCGGAAATCCGTAAACCGGCCGAGCAGCTTCTGGCGAAGATCCCGAAGCAGTCCAAGTCCAAGAGCACCTGACCCGGTAACGCCGACAAAGGAAATAGTCATGTCAAAGTCCAACGTCGTCGTCCTGCTGCTCTTGCGCGCTCTCCTCGTCTGCGCGGCCGGATTGGCTCTGTTCGGCACCGCGCAGGCTCAGTCGCGCATTGGCGTCACTCAGTCGATACAGAACAATCCAACGGGCAAGCCGCCCGGCGGCGTCGACCGCGTGCTCCGCGTCGGGACCGACGTCCAGGCCAACGAGGTCATCTCGACGGCAGCCGACGATCGAGCCCACCTTGTGTTTCTCGACGGGACGACGCTGACGATCGGACCCAGCTCCTCAATGACGATCGACAAGTTCGTCTACGACCCGAATACCCAGAAGGGCGAACTGGCGGTCAACGCGAGCAAGGGCGTGTTCCGCATCATCGGCGGCAGGATCAGCAAGACATCGGCGATCACCGTCACCACGCCTTCGGCAACGATGGGCATTCGCGGCGGCATAGCAGTCTTTGGCTCGGACGCGGGAGGCACGACCGCGATCCTCGCCTTTGGTAACAGCCTGACAGTGACCGCAGGCGGCGTGACCCAGACGATAACTGTGCCGGGCTTGTCGGTGACCACCCCCACCGGTGGCACGCCGGGCGCTCCGACAATTGCCGTGCAGGGTAGCCTCTCCGCGGCAATGGCCACCCTCACGGGCAGCACGACGGCATCCGCCGCGACGCTCGCCGCGATCCAAACGCTCATCGCGGACAATCTCGGTAACCCCATTACGCTGCAGGCGCTTATACAGACGATCATCAATGCGAATACGGCTACACCCATCACCTTGACCACGACGACCCAGACGTTGGTCGTGTTCCAAATCCCCGAAAATCCGAACCAGGTTCAAGCCAGTCCCAACTGAACGTTCGGGTCACGGCTGAACGGCGGGCAGTTCTGCTCGGTCGCTGTCGCCGAGCTTAGGGGGCTGTCCTCATCACCAGCAGGATGGCGCCAGACGGGTGGACTTCGCCCGTCCAGTTCGGCAGTACGAGCGTCGTCGCATCGAGCTGGCTGATGATGGCCGGGCCGGCAAATCGATCGCCGGCACCGAAGGACGCCCGGTTGAGGAGCGGCACTTGCACCGTTCCCGAGGTGAAATGTACAGGGAGACGGCCCTCTTCGAGTGCGCCGGAGCCGGTGGCCAGAACCGGCCGGGGAGGCGGGGGCATGCGGCCGGTCGCTTCTACCCGCAGGGTCACGAGTTCCACCGGCGCATCGAGCGCGAAGCCGTAGAGGCTCGCATGCGCTGCCGCGAAGGCGGCTTCGACTTGGCCCGCATCATCGACCCAGCCGACGGCAACTTCGCCGCCTTGGCCGTGATAGCGCAGCAGCGCGACCGGGCGCTGTTGCCGGTCGCCCGGCGCCACTCGCTCGGTGGCGAGCCAATCGTCGGCCTGGCGTGCGAGCTCGGCATGGATCGCGCACGCGGCTGACAGGTCG
>DATHNU010001058.1:0-5070 GCA_035485695.1 Reyranella sp.
AACATCATCCACCTGATCTATCACGCCCGGAATTACGAAGGCGCGTCGAAGGACTACGAGTTCTCGCGGCGCACGATGGAGGAGCACTGGAAGACCGGCTACAGCGACATGGTGCGCACCTTGCGTCATCCCGAGGTGCTCGAGCGTCCGAAGAGTCCCGATGGCGTTTTCACCTTCGACCTCAGGGATCAGGGTCGCAAACAGGAGAAGTGACGATGAAACTGGCCGATGTCCGCAAGAACGCCTTTGCCATGCCGCTCAACGACCCGTCCTATCCCAAGGGTCCGTACAAGTTCTACAACCGCGAGTTCGTCGTCATCAGCTACCGCACCGATCCGGAGCGCCTGCGCTCGGTCGTGCCCGAGCCGCTCGAGGTGGTGGGCGACACGGTGAACTACGAGTTCATCCGCATGCCCGATTCGACCGGCTTCGGCGACTATACCGAGACCGGCCAGGTGATCCCGGTGCGCTTCACGGACAAGGACGGCACGGTGCAGGAAGGCGGCTACGTGCACGCCATGTATCTCGACGACAACTCGCCGATCGCCGGCGGCCGCGAGATCTGGGGCTTCCCCAAGAAGCTCGCCAACCCCAAGGTCTGCCACGAGAACGAGACGCTGCTCTGCACGCTGCACTATGGTTCGGTGCTCTGCGTCACCGGCACCATGGGCTACAAGCACCGCGAGATCGATCCCGCGCCGCTGCTCAAGAGCCTGGCCAAGCCCAGCTTCATGATCAAGATCATCCCGCACGTCGACTGCACGCCGCGCATCTGCGAGCTGGTGCGCTATTACCTCGAGGACGTGACGGTGAAAGGGGCGTGGTCGGGACCGGCCGCGCTGCAGTTCTTCGACCACGCCATGTGCGACGTCAATCGTCTGCCCGTCCTTGAAGTCATGTCAGCCAGCCACTTCGTCACCGACCTGACATTGGGCCTTGGTGAAGTCGTGTTCGACTACCTGGCCAAATGAACCTTCCTCCCAACGCAATTGGGGAGGTGGCCGCGCAGCGGCCGGCGAGGTCGAGCTCTTCTCATGCATTCATGACCCCTCCGTCGCCGTAGGGCGGCGACACCTCCCCAGCTTTGCTGGGGCGGAAAATTGCCAACAGAGAAAGGATTCCCCCATGTCGAATCTCAAAGGAAGAGTTGCCATCGTCACCGGCGCGGCCAGCGGCATCGGCAAGCAGGTGGCGCTGCGGCTCGCCGCCGAAGGCGCCATTCCGGTCATCGCCGATCTCAACCTCGACGCCGCCAACGCCACGGCCAAGGAGATCAAGGCCCTCCATAAGGATAAGAGTAGCGGCGGCGATGCCTTCGCCGTCGCCATGAACGTCACCGACGAGGCCCAGGTCGAGAAGGGCATCGCCGACACCATGGCCAAGTACGGCAAGATCGACATCCTGGTGAGCAACGCCGGCATCCAGATCGTGAAGCCGCTGGTCGACTTTCCCTTCGCCGACTGGAAGAAGCTGTTGTCGATCCATCTCGACGGCGCCTTCCTCACCACCAAGGCCTGCCTGAAACACATGTACGCCGCCAAGTACGGCCGCGTGGTCTACATGGGCTCGGTCCATTCCAAGGAGGCCTCCAAGCTCAAGGCGCCCTACGTGACGGCCAAGCACGGCCTGATCGGGCTCGCCAAGGTGCTGGCCAAGGAAGGCGCGGAATACAATGTCGCGGCCAACGTGGTGTGCCCCGGCTTCGTGCGCACGCCCCTGGTCGAAAAGCAGATCCCCGAGCAGGCCAAGGAGTTCAACATCAGCGAGGAGGACGTGATCAAGCGCATCATGCTGAAGGACACGGCGGACGGCCAGTTCACCACGACTGACGAAGTGGCCGACGCGGTCCTGTATTTTGCCGGCGCCGGCAGCACCGCGCTCACCGGCCAGTCGATGGTCGTCAGCCACGGCTGGTTCATGCAGTAGGCGCACGTACATGCAGCAACCGTGCATGTGAGCATTGTGTTGCAAGGTTGCAACGCTACCTGGGGTTAAGCGCCGGAACCTGTGACCGTGGGCAACCACGGTCTTCGGCCCCTCGTTGGTCGGGCATAGCGCCTCCAACAAGGGAACCCCCGCAAATGTCCAAAAAGGCACTCCTGGCCGCCGCAGCGATCCTCGCCCTGCCGGCGGCGGCTCACGCGCAGTCGCTGTTCGATTCCGCCGGCCCGGCCTATCCGGGCGTCTATATCGGCGCCGAAGGCGGCCTGAACTGGCTGCTGAACAACAACAGCTACACCATGAATACGGGCTGGGCCATCGGCGGCAAGGTCGGCTACGACTTCGTCGGTCCGCGCGTGGAGATCGAGGGCCTGTACCACAACAACACCGGCAGCGGCGTCGTTGCCTTCCCGAACGGCGGCTTTGCCAACGTGAACGGCCGCATCGAGCAGGTCTCGCTGATGGGCAACCTGCTCTATGACTTCTTCCCGGGCGCCACCATCACGCCGTATGTCGGCGCGGGCGTGGGCGTCGCCTTCCTCGACACCACCATCCAGGGCTGCAGCCTCTGCACCACGCAGTTCGCCTACCAGGGCATCCTGGGCGTGGGCTACAACGCCACCCCCGCGCTGCGCATCGCGGTTGAAGGCCGCTACTACGGCACCACCAACCCCGGCGCCTACACCAACAACAACATCCTGGCCTTGCTGAGCGTCAGCTACAAGTTCGGCCAGCCCGAGGTGGCACCGCCGCCGCCGCCGCAGCCCGCAGCGGTGGCGCCGCCGTCCTTCATGGTGTTCTTCGACTGGGATCGCGCCAACCTGTCACAGCAGGCGCTGGTCACGATCCAGCAGGCGGCGAGCGCCTTCAAGGCCAAGGGCAGCGCGCGCATCACGGCGACCGGCCATACCGACACGTCGGGCCCGGAGAGCTACAACATGGCGCTGTCGCTGCGTCGTGCCAACGCGGTCAAGGATGCTCTGGTGCGCGACGGCGTACCGGCGCAGGCCATCACCGTCATCGGCAAAGGCGAGAGCCAGCTGCTGGTGCCGACGGGCGACAACGTGCGCGAGCCGCAGAACCGCCGCGTCGAGATCGTCGTCCAGTAAAACGGCGAGCGATCTTTCGAACACACAGACGGCCGGGCAACCCCCGGCCGTTTCCTTTTGTCCGAGGACGGCGACCGGGCAATCTTGACACTGAACATGCCCACGCGCAGCGTTGCCGATCGATCGTTCTGGCAATGAACGACTTCCCCGGGAGGGAACATGGCAACGACTCTCGGCTCCGTCGCGCTGCTCGCCGCGACGCTTGCACTGGCGGCCACCACGCTGCCGGCGAGCGCCGCGACCTTCGTCTATGTCGGCTGCACCGACAGCAACGAAATCCACGTGCTGCAGCTCGATCCGCAGAACGGCGACCTCACGCCGGTCGAGAAGGTGACGATCCCCGGCATCGCCAAGACGGCGGGCTCGACGCCGATGGCCATAAGCCCGGACAGGAAATTCCTGTTCGCCGCCACGCGCGGCGAGCCGATGGTGGCGGCGAGCTTTCGCATCGATCCCGCTACCGGCAAGTTGAGCCACGTCGCCAACGGCCCGCTCGACGGCAGCATGGCCTACATCACGACCGACCGCAGCGGTCGCTTTCTGCTCGCCGCCTCCTATCCCAACAACAAGGTCACGGTGAATCCGATCGCGCCCGACGGCACGGTCCAGCCGCCGAAGCAGATCATCCCGACCGAGCCCAACGCCCACGCCATCCAGCCCGACGCCGCCAACCGCTTCGTGCTGGCGACCAGCCTCGGCGGCAACGTGGTGCGCCAGTTCCGCTTCGACGCCGCGACCGGCACGCTCTCGCCCAACGATCCGCCGGCGGTCGCCGTCAAGGGCAACGCCGGCCCGCGGCACTTCGCGTTTCACCCGACCAACGGGCGGGTCTACCTGGTGAACGAGCTCGAGGCGTCGGTCTATGTCTTCGCCTACGACGCCAAGACGGGCCTCCTGAAGGAGGAGCAGGTCATCAGCGCCCTGCCCGAGAAGAAGCCGGAAAACATCTGGGCGGCCGACCTTCACCTGACGCCGGACGGCAAGTTCCTGTACGCCAGCGAGCGCGGCACCAGCACGATCGCGGGCTTCAAGGTCGACCCTGGCAACGGAACGCTGGCGCTCGTCGGCCACACGCCGACCGAGCAGCAGCCGCGCGGCTTTGCCATCGATCCCGCGGGCCGGTATCTCCTGGCGGTGGGCCAGTTGTCTGATTCGATGACCAGCTATGCGATCGATGCCAACACCGGCAAGCTCGCCAAGCTCAAGCAATATCCGATGGGCAAAAATCCCAACTGGGTGGAGATCGTCAATCTGCCTTGAAGGGACTAGACTTCAGCCAGGAGACCCACATGGCACACACGCTCGATATCGAACCGATCGACGCCACATTCGGCGCCGTCGTCCGAGGCGTCAAGGTTGCGGAGGTCGACGAAACGACGTTCCGCGCGCTGTACGACGCCTGGCTCGAATACGCGCTGCTGATCCTTCCCGACCAGCATCTGGCGCGCGACCAGCAGATCGCCTTTGCCAAACGCTTCGGGCCGCTCGAGTTCGAGATGGCGGCGATCAGCAACGTCCGCGCCGACGGCACCCTCCGCGCCGAGCAGGACAATGACGACGTGATCAAGGTGCTGAAGGGCAACATGGGCTGGCATCACGACAGCACCTACATGCCCGTCCAGGCCAAGGGCGCAGTGTTCAGCGCCGAGGAGGTGCCGAGCATCGGTGGCCGCACTGGCTTTGCCGACATGCGCGCCGCCTACGACGCGCTCGACGAGGGCCTCAAAAAGAAGATTGAGGGACTCGCCGCCTTCCATTCGCTGCACTACAGCCAGTCCAAGCTGGGCCATGTCGCGAAGAAACAAGACGGCGAGTACAGCGGCTACGGTTTCCATGACGGACCGGTGCCGCTCAGGCCGCTGGTCAAGACCCATCCCGAGACCGGCCGCAAGTCGCTGCTGGTCGGCCGCCATGCCCACAACATCCCGGGTCTCGATCGGGCCGACTCGGACGCCCTCATCCGGGAGCTGGTCGACTTCGCCTGCCGGCCGCCGCGCATCTACCACCACGACTGGACCGC
>DATHNU010001059.1:0-2601 GCA_035485695.1 Reyranella sp.
GAGCGCGCTGTCGACGTCTTCTACGTCAAGGATCTGTTCGGCCTGAAGGTCGTCCACCAGGACAAGCTCAAGCAGATCGCCGACACCGTCGAAAAATCCATCCGCCACTTCGACGCCCGGTTCGAGCCGGTCGCTAAGGCGGCGGAATAGCAAGCCTCGCCCTCTCCATTTAAACATCGCGTCGTCCCAGACCGAGGGCCTGAACTCATTGCTGGGAGCGCGCCACTCCAGTGGCGCTCATAATCTTCCGGACCGCGAGCAGCTTGCCCTGAGCCTGCCGCAGGGTCCCGCTCGCTCATGAGCGAGCCAGAGGCTCGCGGTCCAAAAGAGCATGAGAAGATGCGCCACTGGAGTGGCGCGCTCCCAGCAAAGAGTTACTCCGGCTTGTACCCCGCGTCTTTCAGCAGCGCCGTGTTCGTCTCGACCTCGGCCTTGATGAAGGCGGTGAACTCCTTCGGCCCGCGCGCCGTCGGCACAATCCCGAGCCCGGTGGTCGTGGCGATGAAGGCGGGGTCCTTCGAGACTTCCGCCATCGCCGAGGCGAGTCGGTCGACGATGGCATCGGACGTGTCCCTGGGCGCCCATACGCCGTACCACGAGCCGATGTTGAAGTCCTTCAACCCAACCTCGTCCGACGTCGGGATGCTGGGCGCGAGCTTGGTGCGATCCTTCGAGGTGACGAACAGGCCGCGCGCCTTGCCCGACGTGGCGAGCGGCAGCAGCGCCGTCCAGGGATCCATGAAGAGCTGCACGCTGCCGCTTAAAAGGTCGGCGTTGGCCGGCGCCGTGCCCTTGTAGAGGATGGTGTCGATGGGCAGCCTGGTCTTGCGCAGGAACTCGAGCGTCGCGATATGGCCGGCCGAGCCGCCCGACGACAAGGCGAAAAAGTACTTCTTCGGGTCCTTGGCGATCGCCGCCATCGTGCTCGCATAGTCGCTGCCCGGCACGTTGTTGTTGCACAACAGCACCAGCGGCGCTTCGCCGGCCTGGGCGATCGCGCGGAAGTCTGTCTGCGGATCGTAGGGGCAGGAGGGCATGATGGTCTTGCCCAGAACGAACAGGCTCGCATTGAACAGGATGGTGTAGCCGTCGGGATCGGCGCGCCGCACGGTCTCGGAGCCCACGGTGCTGGACGCGCCGCCGATATTCTGGACGATGATCTGCTGCCCGAGCTTGTCCGCCAGCCGCTCGGCCGTGATGCGGCCCAAGCCGTCGGTGCCGCCGCCCGGCGGATAGGGCACGACCATCTTCAGCGGCTTGTTGGGATAGGTCTGGCCGATTGCCGGCGCCGCGAGAAACGAGGCGCCCGCGGCGCCTAAAACGGTCCGCCGTCTGATCACGGCTGGACCGACACCGAAGACGCGCATTGCTTGCCGCCGGCCGTTTCGCAAATCGTCCGCACGACCCGGCGCGCCTTGACGTCGCCACAGGCGACGCCCAACGCCATCGATGTATCGAGATGCTGTTTCAAGGTCGCCTTCCCTCCCGGCGCAATCGGATAGAGCACACCCTCACGATAGGCCGACATCAGCTCGACGGTGCGCTCCTGGCCGTTGGCCAGGTCCACGGCGACATCGACCTGCAGGTAATCGATGGTCTCCGCCGACTTGTTCTCGACCAAAAGGCTCGGCACGCAGTTGCCGAACACCGTGGAGTCTTCGCCGCGCCTGACATCGATGCCATTCGCCGCGAGTGCTCCTGAAGCAGCAAGAATCAGACCAAGTGCAATTGCCGCACGTTGATGCGGACGACGAAACATCATGATCGCCTCCCGTCTCCGATGGTTGTTTCCTACCCGGCCTGCAGCCGCTGCTCGCGTCGCGTTGCCAGCATCTGCAGGATCGCCGCGGCCGTTTCTTCGATCGAACGGCGCGTGACATCGATGGTGACCCATTTGCGGCGGGCGTAGAGGCGGCGCGCATCCTGGATCTCGCCTTGTACCCGTTCCATGTCGGTATATTCGGATTCGGTATCCTGCTGCAGCAGCCGCAGCCGGTTGACCCGGATCTGCACCAGCCGCTCGGGATCGGTGATGAGGCCCACGATCAACGGCCGCTTGGCCGTTTCGAGCTCGGCCGGCGGCTGGACCGACGGCACCAGCGGGACATTGGCCGCGCGCACGCCACGGTTGGCGAGATAGACGCAGGTCGGCGTCTTCGAGGTGCGCGACGGCCCGACCAGGATCACGTCGGCGTCTTCGAGGTCGTGCGTCGACTGTCCGTCGTCATGGGCGAGCGTGAAGTGCATCGCGTCGATGCGATCGAAATAGCCTTCGTCGAGCTGGTGCTGGCGCCCGGGCCACTGCTCGCTCTTGGAATGGAAATGAACGGCCAGCACGCTCATCGCCTGGTCGAGCACACCGACACAGGGCAACTGGAGGCGCCGGCAATGGTCGCGCACCAGGTCGCGCAGCTCCTGGTCGACCAGGGTGTAGAGCACAGGACCGCGGTCGCGCTCGACCGCCTGCATGACCTTGTCCATCTGACCCTTCGTGCGGACCAGCGACCAGACATGCTCCTGCACGAAGATGCCCTCGTATTGCACGAGACAGGCACGCGCCACGCTCGATACCGTTTCGCCGGTGGAGTCGGACACGAGATG
>DATHNU010001060.1:0-6234 GCA_035485695.1 Reyranella sp.
GAAGAAAATGCCGATCAGCACGAGGCCGACCCAGAATTGCGGCAGCGCCATGCCGCTCAGCGTGGCGCCGCGCACCAGGAAGTCGGGCCAGCGCTCGCGATTCACGGCCGCAATCACGCCGAGCGGGATGCCGACCACGATGCCCAGCGTGAGCCCGACCAGGCCGAGCTCGAGCGTGGCCGGCAACCGGTCCGACAGATCCGAGGCCACGCTCTGGCCGGTGGTGAAGGAGGTACCGAGATTGAAATGCAGCAACTCGGCGAGATAGTGGAAATATTGCACGGGCAGCGGATCGGCCAGCCCAAGCTGCGCGCGGATCTGGGCGCGCAGCGCGTCGGTCGCCTCGGGTGGGGCGTAGAGCTCGGTCGGATCGCCGTTAAACACGCGCGCCATGAAGAAGGTGAGCGTGACCACCCCGAACGCCACCGGGAAAACCCAGAGCAGGCGACGAAGGATCATTCTGGCGCGCATGGCGATCAGAAGGCGAAAAGGTTGTCGCGGAAATGCCGGTGCGTGTAGGCAGTGCGCACCAGCCCCAATCGCTGCAGGGCCGGCACGACGCCGTCGGCGATCTCGGCGACGTAGCGCCGCGTCACCGGCCCGCTGAACATGTAGCCGTCGCCGCCAACCTCCTCCATCACCTCGCCCATGGCGCGGGCGATATGCTCGGGCGTACCCACCAACTCGTCCTCGAGCCCGTAGCGGTAGTTGCGCGCGATCTCGCGCAAGGTGCTGCCCTGGGCCAGGAAGCGCTTGAGCGTGCCCTGCTGGCCGTTGGTGCTGAGCTCGCCGATCGGCGCATCGAGATCGAAGGTCGCGAAGTCGATGTCGGTGAGGCTCGCCATCTGCGCCAGGGTCATCGCCGGCGAGGCCTCGCGCTGCGCCTGGCGGCGCTGGCTGCGCTCCTCGGCCTCGGCGTTCGTCTCACCGACCGTGGGTGAGGCGACGAAGAACAGCTTGCAGCTGTCGGGATCGCGACCTTCTGCAGTCAACCGTTCCCGGAGGTCGATGCGAAACGCCTTCATCTCGCCGATCGTGCTGACCGCAGCGATGACGGAATCCATGTGCTTGGCGGCGAAACGCTTGCCTTGCGGCGAGCCGCCGGCCTGCACCAGAACGGGGCGGCCCTGCGGCGGACGCGCCGTGTTGAGCGGCCCGCGCGAGGAGAAGAAGCGGCCCTTGAAGTCGATGGCGCGAACTTTGGTGTGATCGACGAAAACGCCGGCCTCGCGATCCATGACGATCGCGTCGGCGTCCCACGACGACCAGAGCTGGCTCACCACATCGACGAACTCTTCGGCCATCTCGTAGCGCAGGTCGTGCTCGAGATGGGTGTCGAGGCCGAAGTTCTGGGCCGCCCGCTCGGCGGTGGAGGTGACGAAATTGCAGCCCACGCGGCCCTTCGACATCAGGTCGAGAGTGGCGATGAGACGGGCGAGCAGAAAGGGCGGATAGAAGCTGGTCGAGATCGTCGGCACGATGCCGAGATGCGTCGTCGCCTGGGCGATCAACGGCACCAGCGGCAGCGGGTCGTTCTTCGGCGCCCGCAGCGCGCGGGCGAGGTAGAACTCCATGGAGCTGCCGTAGTTGTCCGGAACAAACAGCGAATCCTCGAGCAGCAGATAATCGAAACAGGCGCGCTCCAGCGCCTTGGCGAGCTCGATATGCAGATCCGGCTGTGTCCAGTCCTGGCCGCCTGTGCCGCCCCATGGCTGGTTCCAGCCATGCACACCAAAGCTGTTGCCGAGGAACCAACCGAGATGGAAGGGGTTTGCCGCCAAGACGCGCTTCTCCGCCGCTGTCACACGGCTTCGATGCAATCCACGGACCAGTCGTGTGGCGAGGTCTCGCCACGCGGCGCTTTATCCTGGATCCCGCAAGCCTATGCGCCGCTCAGGAAAGAGCGACCCTTGGTCGTCGAACGCCCGCCCCAGGACGACATGAACAGCCGCATGGCCGACGTGATGGCGGGCAACATCGCGCGCCCGACCATGGGATTGAGGCCGAGCGGCTTCAACAGCATCTTCACGGCCATGCCGTGCGGAAAGTGGCTCCTGGTGAGCTGCATGGCGCTGTCGCGATAGGCCACATAGTCGCTTTTGTGAAACTCGACGCCGGGATTGCAAACACTGAAGACGGCCTTGTAAGCATAAAAGGCGTCCTCGGACTCGACCTCGGCAGCCCGGTTCAGGAGCGCGCGCAGGATCGAGACACGACTCGGTTGCTCGACCGACCGGTAGCGCTGGAAATAGCGGTAGAAATGCTTGTAGTGGCGTACTTCGTCGGCGCTGATCTCGGCTGCCAGGCGCTTCAGCACCGGCTCGCGGCTCATATCCGACAGCATGCGGTAGAAGGTGGCGGTGCCTGTCTCGACAACACAGCGCGCCGCCATCTCGAGCGCCTTCGTGCCGGCCAGCTGCTCGACGGTGCAGCATTGGGAGTACTCGGCGAAGAAGAGCTTGTAGGCCGCTTCCCAATCGAAATCGGGCCAGCCCGTCTGGACGTAGCGCTTCAGCGCTGCGCCATGCTGCAGTTCCTCCCTCTCCCACCGGCCTTCCAGCCACTCGACGACCTCGCCGTCACCCTGGAAGAACTCGATCAGATTGCGCGTGTAGAGGTCGGAGGTGATTTCGATGAAGGATGCCGACGCGAGGATGTGAAAAAGACGCTGATCGTCACGTACCTGATCGTACGCGAGGGCGTGGTAGGGGATATCGTCCACAGACCAGGAAGGTCCGCCCTCGTAACCGGGGCTTCCCAACGCCATGACAATCGCTCCTTTTCCCCGAGGATTCTCACAAATTCGAATACAACCGGCAACCCCGAACGTTCACCGTACGATGCACAATGACCCTTGACGACCCGGATGGCCGCAAATCCTGTACAGTAGCCAACCCGCATAGAGCCCGGCTTCCGGCACCGTACGCCGGCCACCACCAACCTCAGCTTCGGAGCATTGCTTGCCCCATTCCCACGCCGTCGTTTGGATCGATCACCACGAGGCCCGCGTCATCTACTTCAACGCCGATGACGCCGACGAGAAGACGGTGCATCCCGACCACCCCTCGCACCATCTCCACCACAAATCGGGCAGCCCCTCGGGGACCCACGACAAGGGAGAGCCCTCCTTCTATCGCGATGTCGCCGCGGCGCTCGGCGAGGCGAAAGAATTTCTCGTCGTCGGTCCTTCGACGGCCAAGGCGGAATTCGTCACCTGGCTGCACGGCCATTCGCCGGCACTGGTCGGGCGTCTGTTCGGCGTCGAGCCGCTTCAACACATGAGCGACAACCAAATCGTTGCCGAGGCGCGCCGCTTCTTCAAAAAAGCAGATCGCATCAGGCCTCCGGCGCCATGACGGTGAGTTGCCAGTCGCCGCCATGGACGACCTGACCGGCTTGTCCGACTCCGCACTGATCGACCGGCTTCAGCGCGGCGCCTTTTCCTACATCACCGACTATACCGATGCCGAGACGGGCCTGGTCGCCGACACGTCGCGTCCGGAATCGCCGTGCAGCATCGCCGTCGTGGGCTTCGCGCTATCCTGCTACCCGATCGCCGTGAAGAACGGCTGGATGTCACGAGCGGCCGCCGCCAAGCAAACGCTGAAGACGCTGCGCACCTTCTGGGACAGCCCGCAAAGCGACCGGCCCGACGCCACGGGTTACAAGGGCTTCTACTATCATTTCCTGCATATGAAGACGCGACGTCGCGTCTGGCAGAGCGAGTTGTCGCTCGTCGACACGACCCTCCTGCTGGCGGGCGTGCTCATGGCCGGCTGCTATTTCGACCAAGGCGGCGACGAAGCCGAGATCCGCACGCTGGCCGACGCCCTCTATCGCCGGGTCGACTGGCAGTGGGCGCAGAATAGCGGACGAACGGTCGCCCAGGGCTGGAAACCTGAATGCGGTTTCCTGCACTACGGTTGGGAGGGCTACAACGAAGCGACCATCCTCTACATTCTCGGCCTGGGCTCGCCGACCTACCCGCTTCCGCCCAGCAGCTTCACCGACTGGACGGTGACCTATCAGTCGGAAAATCTGCTCGGCCAGAACGTCCTCTATTCGGGGCCGCTGTTCACCCATCTGTTCTCCCACGCCTGGATCGACTTTCGCGGCATCCGCGACAAGTTCATGCGCGACACCCACAGCGATTACTTCGAGAACAGCCGGAATTCGATCGCGCTCCATCGCGAATATGCCGCCCGCAATCCCCACGACTATGTCGGATACGGCCGGAACTTCTGGGGCATTACCGCCGGCGAAGGCCCGGGCAACGAGGAACTGCACGAGGGCCATCGTGACCGGCGCTTCTTCGGCTACACCTCGCGCGGTGTGCCCTACGGCCCCGATGACGGCACCATCTCTCCCTGGGCGATGCTGGCCACCTTGCCGTTTGGCGCACGACCGGCGATCGAGGGAACGCGCCATCTCCTGCAAACCTATCCGCGCGTCTGCAGCAACGACCGTTTCTCCAGCGGCTACAATCCGACATTCACCGGCACTGGCGACGGCTGGCTGTCGGAAGGCTGGTTCGGGCTGGATCAAGGCCTGCTGGTGCTGATGATAGAGAATTATCGCAGCGGCTTCGTCTGGGACCTGATGCGGCGCTGTCCTCCGATCCGTATCGGCCTCGGGCGTGCGGGCTTCAAGGGCGGGTGGTTGTAGCCATGGCCGTCATGGCTCTCAAGTCGACCAAGCCCACCGACCTCCACGAACGAGATCTGCTGCAGCGCGTGCGGCCCGACGATTGGGAAAATCCCGTGGCCAAGCCGTTGTACGACCTGGTCGTCGTCGGCGGCGGCCCGGCAGGCCTGGCCGCGGCCGAATGGGCAATACGCCTCGGCCTCAGGGTGGCGCTGGTCGAACGACGCCGGCTGGGCGGCGATTCCCTCCATACCGGCACCGTTCCCTCCAAGGCGATCATCCGCACGGCCGGCGTCCATGCGATCATGCCGCGGGCCGGGGAATTCGGCGCCCCGCCGGCGCATGAGCTGCCGGTGGATTTCCAGACGGTCATGGCGCGCATGCGGCAGATCCGTTCGCGAATCGCCGAATATCATTCGGCCGATCGGTTGCGGGCTCAAGGCATCGACGTCTTTTTCGGCGGCGCGCATTTTGTGGCATCCGATGCGCTGCTGGTCGGCGATACAAGCTTGCGCTTCAAGAAGGCGCTGGTCGCCACGGGATCACAGCCCCAGCGCTCGACCATTCCGGGTCTCGAAGAGGCGGGCTACCTCACCAGCGAGTCGGTCTTCGAACTGGCCGCGCTGCCCAAGCGCCTGGCCATCATCGGCGGCGGCCCGCTGGGCTGCGAGGCGGCGCAAACCTTCTCGAGGCTGGGCGCGCATGTGACCCTCGTGCAGGACGAGCCGAAATTCCTGCCCCACGAAGAACGGGATGCCTCGCAGCTTCTGTCGTTTTCACTGGCGCGCGACGGCGTCGACACGCGGCTCAACACCGTCATCCTGGACGTCCGCGTGGAGAACGGCGTCAAGATCCTGGAGACGGCCAATGACGATGCGCGGTACCGCATCGACGCCGACGAGATCCTGCTCAGCATCGGTCGCACGCCGAACGTGGCGGACCTCGGCCTGGTGGCCGCGGGGATCGCATTCGATCCGGCGACAGGGATCGTCGTCGACGATTTCCTGCGCACGACCAACCCCCGCATCTACGCTGCGGGAGATGTCTGCCTGTCCCTTCGATTCACCAATGCCGCGGAAGCGACGGCGCGCATGGCGGTGCAGAACGCATTCGCCGCCAGGCGCCGGCGGCTGAGCCTCATGACGATCCCGTGGTGCACCTACTGCGACCCCGAGATCGCCCATGTCGGCATGCATGTCTGGGACGCGAGCGAACGCTCCGTCCCGATCAAGAGCTTCACCGTGATGATGCAGGACGTCGCGCGTGCCATCACTGATGGCCAGGACGACGGCTTCGTAAAAATTCACGTCAAGCTTGGGACCGACAAGATCCTGGGCGCCACCATCGTGGCGTCGCGGGCAAGCGAGATGATCAACGAGATCTCCGTCGCCATGAGCACGGGAATCGGCATGCGCAAGCTCGCCAGGGTCCTTCATACCTATCCGGCGCAATCCGATGCGATCCGGCAGGCCGCCCTGGCCTATACGCTCGACCAGCCGGTCTCCTGGCTGCAGAAGACGTATGCACGCTGGTTCGCGTGACCGGTCCCGGTCCTAGAGTCTTTTCGACGAAGACGGAATCGCTGAGGTT
>DATHNU010001061.1:0-2632 GCA_035485695.1 Reyranella sp.
TCACCAGGCTGCGCTCGAGCAGCTGCTGGTGCGGCGGCGAGAAATTGCCGACATAGACTTGGATGTGGTGCCCGTCATAGGCGGGAATCTTCGCCTTGGTCTCGCGGAAGACCAGCTGCTGCCCCTGACCGACCGCGATCCGCGCTGCCGGGGCGTCGCCCGCCTTGTCTACGCTGGTGATCGCACCGAAGACCTTGGCATAGAAGTCGGCGATCCCCTTGGCCGCGCCGCCCGGAACGTCGAACTCGACATAGGGCATGCCGACCGCCATGCCGGCGAAGCGCGCCGCGGGTTCATGCAGGCGGAAGGTGTTGCCCCACGGGCAGGTCGCCTCGACGTGATCGTCGTGCTCGGTAAAGGCGAATTTCGTCCCCTCGAGCGGCTTGCGCATGTTGGCGAGCCGTTCCAGCAACGCCTCCCGATCGGGAACGACCAGGCCGATCTTGCCGCGCAACCGCTGCGGCTTGCCGGTGATCAGGTGGAACTGGCTGCGGCCGACATTGACCCACATGTTGTCGATGCTGGTCATCAGATAGGGGTCGCGCGTGAGACCGAGTCCACTGATGTAGAACAGCGTCGTCTGGACCTGGTTCTCGACCTGCAGGTTGACGTGTTCCAGGCCGACGATATTGCCGAGATCCTCGGCGCTGCGATCGTACTGCTTGCTCATGTTTCGCTCCCTCGACGAGATCCCGGTAGTTTCCGCAATTCCGGCAATTTCCGCTACCCATCCCGCCTCTTTTGTCCTGCCGGCACCGCCAGCAGGCGGCCCGATTTCACGCAAGATGAGGCTGGGCTTCCCAGGCGTTCCGGCCCGATACGCCACAACATTGCTCAGTCTGGTCAAGGGGTGAAGGGGAGCTTTGCACGAATCTCGATTGGCAGCGTTGCGAAAACGTGCGGAACTGCCGGGCAACAAATACGACCGTCCGGAGGACGCGGCCCATGATCACCAAATTCGACAGCTCCTACGTCGGCTCCGTCGACCTGGAAAATCCGGGCTATGGCGGCACGCCGATCAACGATCGGCACTACCCCAACCAGGAACTGGCGAGCGTGCTGCTCAAGGCGGTGGCTTACGCCAAGCAGATGGATACGCGGGGCTACGACACCTTCTGGATGGCCGAACACCACTTCCAGCCCGAGGGCACGGAGTGCATCCCCAACCTGCTGATGATGGCGCTGCATCTCGCGGGCGTGACCAAGAGCCTTCGGATCGGCTGCGGCTTCAACGTCGTGCCGATGTGGCATCCGCTGCGCCTGGCGGAAGACTATGCCATGGCCGATGTCCTGACCGGCGGCCGCGTCATCTTCGGCGTGGCGCGCGGCTATCACACGCGTGAGGTCGAGAGCTTCGGCGCGCCGCTGACCGATCAGGCGGCGAATCGTGAAATGTTCGAGGAAGGCGTCGACATCGTCTTCAAGGCCTTCAACGAGGAACACTTCTCCCACAAGGGAACCTACTACACGATCCCGCCGGCGGTGCCCTATCGCGGCTATACGCTGAAGGACATCACCCTGGTGCCGCGCCCGCTGCGCCTGCCGGTCGAGTGTTGGCAGCCGATCCAGAGCGGCTCCGAGCGCGCCTTCGGCTTCATGGCCAAGCATGGTATCTCGGGCGTGATCGGCGGCGGCTCGGCCGAAGGCGGCGCGGTCGACAAGCACATGACCGCCTTCCAGGCGGCCTATGCGCGCCGCGGCATCAAGCTCGACCTGGGCGAGCGCCTGTCGCTCGGTTTCCAGTTCTTCATCGCCGAAAGCCGCGAGGCGGCGATGCGCGCGGCCGGGAAATACTACGAGGAGAACATGAAGATGTTCGGCGAGCTCCGCCTGGTGCGGGCGCTCTCCGACGAGCAGATCGCGGCCATGCGCGATCCGCGTCTCGGCGCCACCACCAAGCTGCCTCGAATCGAGGATGCGGTGAAGGCCGGCGGCTTTCTGGCCGGCACGCCGGCCGACATCATCGAGCAGCTCAAGGCCGTCGAGAAGCGCTATCCGGGCCTCAATCGCGTCAGTTGCGGCATGGCGCTGGGCACGCCGCTCGCGGTGGCGCTGGAACAGCTCGACCGGTTCGCCAACGAGGTGATGCCGGCCTTCCGGACCGTGCGCGCCGCCGCGGCCGAATAAATAGCCTCACGAAGGGAGACGAACGATGATTTTCGAGATGCGCACCTACCTGCTGAAACCCGGTACCACACCCCAGGCCGAGGAGGCGTTCGCCGTCGCCATAGAAGGCCGCACCAAACTCTCGCGCCTTGCCGGCTATTGGCGGACCGAGGTGGGCACGCTCAACCAGATCATCCATATCTGGCCCTACAAGGATGTGAACGAGCGCGACCGCATCCGCGCCGAAGCCGTCGCGGCCAAGGTCTGGCCGCCCAAGATCGCCGACTTCGTCCTCGACATGGAATCCAAGATCCTCCATCCCGCGCCCTTCTCGCCGCATTTCGAGCCGGGCGAGCATGGCGGGCTCTACGAGTTCCGCACCTATACCTTCGGGCCGGGCGCCATCCCCAAGGTGATCGAAGCCTGGGCTCCGCGCATCAAGGGGCGCTCCGCCGTCTCGCCACTGATCTTCGCGGGCTTCACCGACATCGGTGCCCTGAATCAATGGGTCCATGTCTGGGCCTAC
>DATHNU010001062.1:0-4618 GCA_035485695.1 Reyranella sp.
CGCCGCGGCCACGCTCAACCAGGCCAAGGGCACGATCGAGGGCAAGTCCCAGGCCCTCATCCTCGACGCCAACGACCAGCTCTTCGAGGCGTCGGGCTACCGCGACGTGATCGTGGCCTTCCGCAACGGCGCGCCGGTCAGGATCCGCGACATCGCCGAGGTGATCGACGGCGCCCGCCTGCCGCGCACCGGCGCCTGGTACAACAACAAGAAGGCCGAGGTGCTGCTGATCTTCCGCCAGCCCGGCGCCAACATCACAAAAATCGTCGACCAGGTTCGGGCGACGATGCCGGAGATCCTGGCCTCGCTGCCGCCTTCCCTGCATGTCGACCTGATGTCCGACCGCTCGCTCGCCGTCGAGGCCTCCATCGCCGACGTGAAGTTCACCCTGGTGCTCACCATCGGCCTGGTGGTGATGGTGATCCTGGTCTTCCTGCGTCACTTCTGGGCGACCGTCATCCCCTCGATCGCCGTGCCGCTGGCGCTGGTCGCCACCTTCGCCGTCATGCTTGCGCTGGGCTACAGCGTCAACAACCTCACCCTGATGGCGATGACCATCGCCGTGGGCTTCGTGGTCGACGACGCCATCGTCATGATCGAGAACATCGTGCGCTACATCGAGGCGGGCGACACGCCGCTCGAGGCCGCACTCAAGGGCTCGGGCGAGATCGGCTTCACCATCGTGTCGATCACCATTTCCCTGGTTGCCGTGTTCATCCCGCTGCTGCTGATGGGCGGCATGGTGGGCGTGCTGTTCCGCGAATTCGCCGTCACCGTGACCGCCGCGGTCGTCATGTCGGCCTTCGTGTCGCTCACCCTCACGCCCATGATGTGCGCGCGCTTCCTGCATCACGCGCCGGCCGACGGAAAGCGCGGCCGCATCGACCGGGCCTTCGAAAGCGCCTTCAACTGGGTGCAACGCGGCTACGATCGCGGCCTGGTCTGGGTGCTCGATCACCAGCCGATCACCCTGGCGGCGACCGTGGCGCTGGCCGTCCTCACCGGCTGGCTCTACGCCACCATTCCCAAGGGCCTGTTTCCCCAGCAGGACACGGGCTTCATCTTCATCACGGTCGAGGGCCGCCAGGACATTTCCTTCGCCGCCATGGTCGACCGCCAGGCCGAGGTCACCAACACCCTGCTGCAGGATCCGGCGGTCGACAGTGTTGTGGCTTTCGCCGGGACGGGGGCGATCGTTTCCTCGGAAAACCTCGCGCGCCTGTTCGTGCAGCTGAAGCCGCATTCCCAGCGCGGCGTCTCGGCCGATCAGTTCATCCAGCGCATCCGGCCCGAGCTGGCGAAGATCCAGGACGTCAACACCTACCTGCAGGTCAGCCAGGACCTGTCCTTCGGCGGGCGCCTCAGCCGCACCCAGTACCAGTACACGCTCACCTCGCTCGACACGGCGGAGCTCAATCACTGGGCGCCGATCCTCGACCAGCGCATGCGCGGGCTCTCCAAGCTGCAGGACAATGCCAGCGACCAGCAGATCGCCGCCCGCCATCTCGCCGTCGTGGTCGACCGCGACACGGCCTCGCGGCTCGGCGTCTCGCTCGCCGCCATCGACCAGACCCTCTACGACACGTTCGGCGAGCGCCAGGTGGCGACGATCTACGGCGCCACCACGCAATACAAGGTGCTGCTGGAATCGGGCGGGCAGTTCGAACGCGGGCCGGCGGCGCTGGCGCGCCTCTATGTGCCGGGCGCGGCCGGCGTGCAGGTGCCGCTCAGCACCGTGGCGCGCTTCGCCGACACGGTCGCCCCGCTCACCATCAACCACCAGGGCCAGTTCCCGTCGGTGACGCTGTCCTTCAACCTGGCGCCCGGCGCGGCGTTGAGCGAAGCGGTCGAGCAGATCAGGCAATTGCGCACCGAGCTCGACGTGCCGCCCACCGTCCAGGGCGCGTTCCAGGGCATGGCGCAGATCTTCCAGGAGTCGCTGAAGTCGACGCCGGTGCTGATCCTGGCGGCGATCATCGCGGTCTACATCGTCCTGGGCGTCCTTTACGAGAGCTACATCCACCCCATCACGATCCTCTCGGCGCTGCCCTCGGCCGGTGTCGGCGCCCTGCTGGCGCTGATGGCCTTCGGCTACGACCTGAGCGTGATCGCCCTGATCGGCATCATCCTGCTGATCGGCATCGTCAAGAAGAACGCCATCATGATGATCGACTTCGCGCTCAAGGCCGAGCGCGACCAGGGCATCAGCCCGCGCGAGGCCATCCACCAAGCCTGCCTGCTGCGCTTCCGGCCGATCATGATGACGACCTTCGCCGCCATCGGCGGCGGCCTGCCGCTGGCGCTGGGCCAGGGCGCGGGATCGGAGCTGCGCCATCCGCTGGGCGTCGCCATCGTCGGCGGCCTTTTGGTCTCGCAGTGGCTCACGCTCTACACGACGCCGGTGGTCTATCTCTATCTCGACCGGCTGTCGCGCTGGCTCACGCGCCGCGACGGTCACCGCAAGGTCGCGGCGGAATGAGGCGGGGCCTTCGATCCGCCAAAGGACATGCCGATGGGGGGCTCATTGCTGGGAGCGCGCCACTGCACGCGGAGTAACTCCGCGCTAAGTGGCGCTCATGGGCTATGTGATCCACGAAGATGCGCCACTCAGCAAAGACAAACGTGCTGTGGAGAAATGCAGACCGATTTGTTCAATCTGCAGGGTGTGCTCGGCAAGTTGCTGTCGCCGACACAGTGCGCGAACCAGGGCCTAAAGGCCCCGCGGATGTTCACTATTGAACAGTGTCGCCCCCATCACCAGCTTATGGTTATGGGCCTATCTCGGTCCTCAATTTCCTCGGCATAGACCGCATCGGCGAAAAGGCGCATTACGGCCTCGCCGAAATGCACGTCGGCCGGGGACCTTTAAACCAACCGCCCGATGTTCATCGAAGTTCGCCAAGCCATTCTGCCGCTCGCTCTGCGTCGCCTGCATCGCAAGGACGACCTCGAGCGCACGTGCCTGTTGATCGAATCGCTGGCGCTGCACTGGCGCGATCGCCGGGCGTTCGACCTGCTGATCGTGGCGCCGGATCGCGACGCCGACTTCGTGCGCGACCGGCTGCCGAAATTGGCCAGGGTCAACGTCACCGTGCGGCCCGAAAGCGAGTTCTTCGGGCCCTTCAGCCGCTTCTTCATGCTGACCGGCTGGTTCCGGCAGCAGATCATCAAGCTCCACGTGCCTGCCAAGCTGGGATTCGGCGGCTATCTCACGCTCGATTCCGACGTGGCCTGCGTCGGCGACTTCGACGCCACGACGTTCGTGCACGAGGGCAAGGCACTGTCCCGCTGGGAGCCCAAGCGCCATCACGACTGGTGGCGGAGCGCCGCCAAGATGGTGGGCGTTCCTTACGAAATCAGCACCCACGGCCTGTCGGTCACGCCCAACATCCTGCATGGCGAGCTGGCCGCCCAGACCCTGGCGCATTTCCAGCACGGGTCGATCGATCCGGTGACGACCCTCGGCATCGAGGTGATCCGTCGGCTCGGCACGATCCCCTGGACGGAATATTCGCTCTACACCAGCGTCGCCGAGCTCAACGGCAACCTGTTCGACTATCATATCCATTGGGATCCCGCGTATTTCTCGGACACCCAGCTCGTCTCGGAGAAATCCTGCGTGTGGGACCGCGACGATTTCGAGCGGCTGACACGGCTGCGCAAGGGCAGCGATCCCGGCGGCAAGTTCATCATCGTGCAAAGCCACGCCCGCATTCCCGTCGAGCAGGTCCGCGCCTACTGCATCGGCTTCGCGACCTGACGGTGTTTGCTGGGAGCGCGCCACTCCAGTGGCGCTCATGCGGTGTCGAACCGCAAGAGAAGAGCGCCACTGGAGTGGCGCGCTCCCAGCAATGAACCTGGCCAATCGGGCTTGATTATTCGTTGACCGCGAGAACCGTATGGTTCTCCTGACCCGCGATCAGTCCGCCGGTCCGGGCTGGGTCTTCGGCGCCGAGCGGCGGCGCCACCACTCCGCGACCTCGCCGACCAGGCCCTTGCGGAAGGCCATGACGATGACGACGAAGATGGCGCCCTGGATCACCAGCACGAACTCGCCGGTCGAGGCCAGGTAGTTCTGCATCGTGACGATGATGAAGGCGCCGACCACCGGGCCGGTGATGGTGCCGAGCCCGCCGACCAGCGCCATCAGCACGACCTCGCCCGAGGTGGCCGCACTCACGTCGGTGAGCGTGGCGAACTGCAGCACCATGGCCTTGGTGGCGCCGGCCAGTCCCGCCAGGGCGGCGGAGAGCACGAAGGCCAGAAGCTTGTAGCGGTCGGCCTCGTAGCCCAGCGACACGGCGCGCTGCTCGTTGTCGCGGATCGCCTTCAGCACCTGGCCGAACGGCGAATGGATGAAGCGGTAGATGGCGCCGTAGCCGAACAGGAAGATCGCCAGCACCACGTAATAGAGCACGCGGTCGTCCGTGGTCGGGATCAGCCCGCCCAGCAAGGGCTTGCGCACGATGCCCTGCAGCCCGTCCTCGCCGCCGGTGAACGGCGCCTGCACGCAGAAGAAGTAGACCATCTGGGCGAAGGCCAGCGTGATCATGGCGAAGTAGATGCCCTGGCGGCGGATCGCCAGCGCGCCGGTCACGAGGCCCAGCGCCGCGGCACC
>DATHNU010001063.1:0-2635 GCA_035485695.1 Reyranella sp.
CGCCTGCAGGCCGCCTTCGACATGGATCTCACCCAGCCCGAATGGGCGCTCGGCTACCGCTTCGACATCGTGCTGCGCGGCCGCAACGCCACGCCGATGGAATAGACGATGTCCGGAGGATTGACGCCGTCCCAGACGATCGGCCCGTTCTATTGGGGCACCCTGGTCAAAGGCTATCACCACGAACTCGCGCCGCCCGGCGTCGCCGGCGAACGCGTCGAGCTCGTGCTCGGCCTGTACGATGTCGAAGGCGTCCTCGTGCCCGATGGCCTGATCGAGATCTGGCAGGCCAACAGCCACGGCCGCTACAACCATCCCGACGATCGCCGCAACCTGCCCCTCGACGCCGGCTTCGACGGCTTCGGCCGCGCCTCGACCGACCATACGGGCTGCGCCCGCTTCAGCACCGTGAAACCCGGTCGCGTGCCATGGCCCGAGGGCGGCCTGCAGGCGCCGCATGTCAACATCTCGGTCTTCGCCCGCGGCGTGCTCAACCGGCTGGCGACGCGGCTTTATTTCGACGGCGATCCGGCGCTGGCCGAGGATCCGGTGCTGAAATTGGTCGAACCGGCGCGGCGCGTCACGCTGATCGCCCGGCGCGACGGCGCGGGCCACTGGCGCCTGCCGATCCATCTCGGCGGGCCCGCGGAAACCGTCTTCTTCGACCTCTGATCATGGCCGGCCGCCTGGTCAATGCGCTCGGCTCCTCGGCCCTCGCCGCCGAGGCCTTCTCCGACTTCGCCACCTTGCGCCACATGCTGCGCTTCGAGGCAGCCCTTGCGCAGGCCGCCGCCGAAGCCGGCCTGATCCCGAAGAAGTTCGCACCCGTCATCGTCAAGGCCTGCGACCCCGCGCTCTACGATCCCGCGTCGCTCGCCGAGGCGGCGCGCCGCACCGCCACCTTGACCGTGCCCGTGGTGAAGGCCTTGACCGACGAGGTCGCCAAGCGCGACGCCGACGCGGCGGGCTACGTGCACTGGGGCGCCACCAGCCAGGACGTGATCGACACGGCGATGGTGCTGCAGCTGGGCGAAGCGCTGCCGCCGCTCCTGAAGGAACTCGATCGCATCGTCGCGGCGTTTGCCACGCTCGCCCGCAAGCATCGCCGGACGCCGACGCTCGGCCGCACGCTCCTGCAGCCGGCAACGCCGCTGGCGCTCGGCCAGAAGATCGCCGGCTGGGCGTCCGACGTGAGCCGTGCCGCGCGCCGCCTCGAGGCGAGCTTCGCGGAAACCCAGATCGTCCAGTTCGGCGGCGCGTCGGGCAGCCTGTCGGCGCTGGGCGACAAGGCCGAGCCGGTGATGGTCTCGCTCGCCAAGCGCCTCGGCCTCGCCCTGCCGCCCGCGCCCTGGTTCACCCAGCGTGTGCGCGTGGCGGCGCTGGCGCAGGATGCGGCGCTGGTCGTGGGCGCGCTCGCCAAGGCCGCGCGCGACATCTCGCTGATGATGCAGGTCGAAGTGGGCGAGGCGGCCGAACCGTCCGGCCCGGGTCGCGGCGGCTCCTCGACCATGCCGCACAAGCGCAATCCCGTGGGCGCGGCCCTGGTCCTGTCGGCGGCGGCGCGGGCGCCGATGCTGGCCGCGACCATCGTCGCCGCCTTGCCGCAGGAGCATGAGCGCGCGCTGGGCGGCTGGCAGGCCGAATGGCCGACCCTGGCGGCCTTGATCGAGACCCTGGGCTCGGCGGTGCAGGCGATGGATGAGGTGGCCGCGGGCCTTACGATCGATCCCGACGCCCTGCAGGCCAACATGGACGCCACCGAAGGCGCCGTGCTGGCCGAACGCGCGACCTTCCTGCTGGCCGAGAAGATGGGCAAGCAGAAGGCGGGCAAGCTTGTGGAGGAGGCGCTGGCGAAAGGCGGTTCGTTCGTCGAGGCGCTGGGGCAGCTCGAGAAGGAGCTGTCGGACGAGATGGCGTTGCTGGGCTATTCGCCGAAGTTCGTCGATCGGCTGCTGGCCGAGCTCCGGCGCAAGTAAGCAGGCGACAAGGTTTCAGCGCTTTCGGGAGGATGCAACCAGTCCGTCGACGCGCTCCTTGATGGTCGCCATGCACTGACCAGGACTTTCCTGTTTGCCGGAAAGCAATTTGCCGAGCTCTGTCGGAATGATGTCGTTCGAAATTTCGACCCACGCCGGCAGCTTGGGCTCCGATCCCATGGCGTTATGGATGGTCCACTCGGTTGCCGGGAAATGGCGTGTGGTTCCTTCGCCGACTTTTGCCGCGGCCAGGACGCGGGCGTCCTTGTAGGTCGAGTTGCGCACGGCGGCGGCGCCACTGCCCAGGACGGCGGAACGGGCCGCGATTTCCTTGGAGCAAACCCACTGCATGAAGATCCAGGCGGCTTCCGGGTTCTTGGAGTGCTTCGAAAGGCAAAGCGAGGAACCGCCTTGATGCCCGATATGAGGAATCTCGTGGAAGCCGGCGTCCTCGGGAGGACGCAGCGCGGTTTCCACCGGCGGGTGGGCGGCTTCCATCAGTCCCACGACTTTGGACTCCTTGCCGTCAAAGCCGGGAAAGAGCTCGCCCCAGGAAAGGACCATCGCGGCATTTCCCTGGCGTATGGACTGGCCCTGGCCATCCCACGTCCACTCGGTGGCGGCCGGCGGCATATGCTTGACGAGGTCGAGCATGTAGG
>DATHNU010001064.1:0-2409 GCA_035485695.1 Reyranella sp.
CATCGCAGGCATCCATCTGCGACCGGGCGACGAACTCGTTGGGCTGGTGGGCCTGCGAGATGTCGCCGGGGCCGCAGATCACGGTGGGAATGCCGTGGCCGCGGAAGATCCCGGCCTCGGTGCCGTAGGGCACGGCGTAGGTGCGGTTGCCGCCGCTCCATTGCAGCGCCAGCCGGGCCGCCTCCTCGTTCTCCTGCGGCAGCAGGCTGGGCACGAAGGAGCGGCGCTTGAGCGTGATGTTGGCGTCGGGATGCCTGGCCTTCATCTTGGGCAGCAGCAATTCGGCGACGTATTTCTCGGCACGGCGCTGCACCTCCCAGGGATCGTCGCCCGGCAGCGTGCGGTAGCCCCAGTTGAGCGTGCACTCGCGGGCCAGGATGTTGGCCGCGGTGCCGCCGGTCACGATGCCGACATTGATGGTGGTGTGGCCGGGCACGGTGTCGATGTCGGTGCGCTTGCGCTGCGCCAGTTCGACCTGCAGCTCGTTCAGCCAATGGATGAAGTCGCCGGCGAAGTGGATGGCGCTCACGCCAAGATGGGTCATCGAGGAATGGGCCTCGACGCCGGTGAAGGTGGCGACGATGCCGCCGCCCGCGTTCTGGGCGTTGACCACGCCCATCATGGTGGGCTCGCCCACGATCACCGCCTGCGGCCGCGGCACGGCGCCGACCAGCCGCTCGGCCAGCGAGTGCGCGCCCAGGCAGCCGATCTCCTCGTCGTAGCTGAAGGCGAAATGCATCGGCACTTTCAGCCGGGCGCGCTGCAGGGCGGGCACGTGGGCGAGGCAGGCGGCGATGAAGCCCTTCATGTCGCAGGTGCCGCGGCCGTAGAGGTTGCCGTCGGGCTTCTCGGTGAGCTCCCACGGATCGGTCGTCCAGGCCTGGCCGTCGACCGGCACGACGTCGGTATGGCCCGACAGCACGACGCCGCCCTCGGCTTCCGGACCGATCGAGGCGAACAGGTTGGCCTTGCTGCCTTCGGCGTTGGGCACCAGCGTGCTCTTGACGCCATGTCCGTCGAGATAGTCCTGAATGTAGTGGATCAGCTCCAGGTTGGAGTTGCGCGAGGTGGTATCGAAGGCCACGAGGCGCTTCAACATATCGACCGAACCGGGGGCAGGGGTACTCATGAAGGCACCGTCGCACGCTTCGAGCCACGGGGCCAAGGGACTGTAATCATTTGCGAAATTGGGCCCGCGTTTGACACCCCGGGAGCCCGCCGCTAGAACCGCCGCGCATCTGTCGTGGATATCGATCGCCGGGGTCTTAACGGGCTGCGGAGAGGTGGCCGAGCGGTCGAAGGCGGCGGTTTGCTAAACCGTTATACGGGGTAAACCCGTATCGAGGGTTCGAATCCCTTCCTCTCCGCCATTAACGCCCATGACAACAGTCTCTTCGGCTTCGGCCGGGGCTGAAAAGGCAAAAGCCATTTGCCCAGACAGCAAGCGGACCGCCAGCTTGGATGCCAAATGGAAAGCCGACCACGCTTGCCGCATCGGACGGCCGATACGTTAGGGCCGGCCCGCCCGTGAGATCGTAGGGGATGATTTCCACGTCATCGAGGTCGGTTAGTCGGAGGGATTCAGAGCTTTTCAACCCCGGCGCGGGCGCAATCCTCGTCTTCTTGTGCGGTCCCTCCGCCAACGCCGCAGGCACCGATCAGGACATCTTGGCGGAAGATCGGCACGGCGCCTTGGCCATAGAACATGTGGTTGCCTTCGGCCGCGGCAATGCCGCGCAAGGTCGGGTGGTCGGCACGTGGCGTCAAATCGCCACTCGGGCGTCCGAAGGCGGCCGAGGCCATGGCCTTGCCTTGGCTGCCAAAGGAGCCGGCCCACATAGCGCCGTCCATGCGCTGAAAGGCAAGGAGCCGTCCGCCGGCGTCGCACACGGCGATATTCATATTCACGCCGATCTGGTTTGCCTTGTCGATGGCGCCGGCGATCACGCGATTGGCATCCGCAAGGGTGAGGCTCATGAGGTCAATCCTTTCCGGTCAGGAACTCACCAGGTTGCTGGCGCTCGTCGAGTCGCCGGGAGACCTGGTCACGCAAATACTACTACAGCGAAATGCGGCACGGCGTTCTCGCTTGGCCAACCGCATCGGCATGCATACGACATGCTTAAGGGAGATCCGACTTCGCTGTGATTGCGCACCAGCGACTTGGGTTGCTCGAGCCACTGATGCGCGCGATCGCAGAGTTCCGCCGCAGATATCGATACCGCGAGATCGCCCGCGCGAGGAGTGCGCCGGCGCCCTGACCTCAGCATCGTGCGGGGTCACTTTTCAAATGCCGCCTGATCCCAAACACCAAGAAATCGACCCGATGTGTCCGAACGACGCCCCCGAGGGGCGGCTTGAGCTCGGCATCTCATTTCGTGAGCGGACGGTCTTCGCGCATTCGAATAG
>DATHNU010001065.1:0-2557 GCA_035485695.1 Reyranella sp.
CCGTCGCGCGCCTCGGCGTTTGCACCCAAGGCGATAAAGGCCAGAGCCGCGATGGCAGAAATCATCGAGGCCCGACCCAATTTGCTCTTCGAGATGTTGCGCATGGCAACCTCCTTTGCAGTTGGATAACGCCTGCAGACACCCGACAGGTGGTGAGCAATTGTGGCCGAGGCGGGGAATTTGCCGTCAGCCTGACGTCAGGATGGCGGCCGTGCGCGGCGCCTGAAAATACGGCGGGCCGCGTTCAGCGAAGCGCGATGAGCACGGTCCGCTTTGGGTCAGTCGAACGACAGTTTTCCCTTGAGGCCGGATGCCTTTCTGCGCCTCAGAGAATCTCGCCCGGGTGCGATTGGGCGACATGACTACCGGAAGTCACACAGACCTATCGAACTGCGAATGGGACGCTGGGGCGAATGTGACACTGCCGTTCTTCTTTTTCGTCCCGACCGAGGTGGCAGGAAGCGCGGCATCGGCTATCTTGCCGGCAGAGTAGGCGTGCGTCCCACAATCCGAGTTGGGGTGCCCAATGATCGCACGATGCCTCGTTTTCCTCGGCCTGGCCGCGACGCTGGTCGCCGCGGTGCCGCGCGCGGCAGCGGCGGAGACCTGGCCGGACCGTCCCCTCACCATGGTCGTGCCCTTCCCGCCCGGCGGGCCGACCGATGCGCTGGGCCGCATCATCTCCGAGCGCATGGGGCGGGCGCTCCACCAGTCGATCATCGTCGACAATGTGTCGGGCGCGGGCGGCACTCTGGGCGTCGCCAAGGTCGCGCGCGCGCCGGCGGACGGCTACACGCTCAGCATCGCCCAGACGACGTCGAACGTGTTCAGCGTCGCGGTCTACAACGTGGGCTATGACGTGCTGGCCGATTTCGAGCCGGTCGCGCTGCTCTCGACGTCGGCGCTCATGATGATCGGACGCGCCGACCTGCCGGCGTCCAACCTCGCGGAGCTGATCGCGTGGCTGAAAGCGAGCCCGCAACCCGCGTCGTTCGCGACGGTCGGCGTCGGCAGCCCGGGCCATGTGTGGGGCCACCAGTTCGAGAGCCTGACCGGGGTGCGCGTGCAGCTGATTCCCTACCGCGGCGCGGCGCCTGCCATGCAGGATCTGGTGGCCGGTCGCATCGACCTGTCGGGACTCGAGGCTTCGAGTTCCCTGCCCTACGTGCAGGCTGGCAAGATCAAGGCCTTCGGCGTGTTGACCACGTCACGCTGGCCGGGGGCGCCGGACATGCCGACCCTCGAAGAGCAGGGCCTGCCGGGGCTCGCCATGCCCTACTGGACGGGGCTGTGGGTGAAGAAGGGTACGCCGGCGGAGATCGTGGAGAAACTGAACGCCACCGTCGTCGAGGCGATGGCCGATCCCGTGATCATCAAGCGCCTCACCGATCTCGGCCAGCAGATCCCGCCGCGTGACCAGCAGACGCCGCAGGCGCTGGGCGCCCTGCACCGCGCCGCCATCGAGAAATGGTGGCCGATCATCAAGGCCGCAAACATCAAGGCGGATTGAGCGCCAATCGACCATCTCGGGAGGATAATCATGTTCATTCGAAACGCCTGGTACATTGCCGCCTGGGCCGACGAGCTCAAGGAAAAGCCGCTCGCCCGCCGCATCTGCGACGACCCGATCGTGCTCTTCCGCGACCAGAGCGGCCGTCCGGCTGCGCTCGTCGACCGCTGCTGCCATCGCTCGGCGCCGCTGTCGCTGGGTGAGGTCGTCGCGGAAGGCATCCAGTGCGGCTATCACGGCCTCACCTTCGACGGCAGCGGCGCCTGCGTGGCGATTCCCGGGCAGAGCCGCATTTCCGACGGCGCGCGCGTGCGCAGCTACCCCGTCGTGGAAAAGAACCAGTTCATCTGGATCTGGATGGGCGAGGCAGCGCGCGCCGACACGAGCGCGATCGTCGACTTCCCCTATCACGACGACCGCGCTCATTGGCCCAACAAGCACGACTGCTACCGCATCAATGCCAACTACATGCTGATGGTCGACAACCTCATGGACCTGACGCATCTCGGCTACCTCCACGCAAGGACCGTGGGCGGCAATCCGTCGGCGCATGTCAATGCCGAGATGAAAACGACCAACACGCCCACCGGCATCAGGTTCACGCGCTGGATGCGCAACTCGGTGCCGCCGCCCAGCTACGTGAAGGCTGCGGGCTTCCAGGGTCGCGTCGACCGCTGGCAGGAGTTCGAATGGGCGGCGCCCAGCTCGATCCTGCAATGGACCGGCGCGGCCGATGTCGGCACGGGGGCCTATGAGGGCAAGCGCGAGGGCGGCTTCCAGTTCCGCCTTTTCCACGGCCTGACACCGGAGACCGAAACCTCGTGCTTCTATTTCTGGTCATGCGCCAATGGCTATCGCCAGAGCGAGCCGGAGGCGACGGAGCAACTCTACCGCGAGATCGCACCGACCTTCGTCGAGGACAAGGCGATGGTGGAGGCGCAGCAGGCGCGGCTGAGCGAACTCGGCGAGCAAGGCCTCGTCAACATCGTGTCGGATGCCAACCGCGTGATCATGCGGCGCTTCATCGAGCGCCTGATCGCCGAGGAG
>DATHNU010001066.1:0-6332 GCA_035485695.1 Reyranella sp.
AGCGGCGAAGGGGGCGCCGGCGCTGAAGGAGATCGTCGACGCGACGACACGCTCCTACACCTTCATGGAAGTGGGCGACCCGATCGCCCTCACCGAGGTGGAGCCGACCGATCTGGCGTGGCTGTTCTACACCTCCGGCACCACCGGCCGGCCCAAGGGCGCCATGCTCACGCATCGCAATCTTCTGGCGATGACGCTCAACTACTTCGCCGATGTCGACCGGCCGCCGCCCGGCGGCTCGATCGTGCATGCCGCGCCGATCAGCCACGGCGCAGGCCTGTGGAACTTCGCCCTGCTGGCGCGCGGCTCGGTGCAGGTCTTCCCCGAGAGCGGCAAGTACGAGGTGCCGGAGACGGTCGAGCTGATGAACCGCTGGCCCGAGTGCAGCATCTTCCTGGCGCCCACCATGGTGAAGCGCCTGATCGAGCACGGCAGCGTGTCGGACCTCAAGCCCGATTCCTTGCGGCTGATCACCTACGGCGGCGCGCCGATGTATGTCAGCGACCTCAAGCACGCCCTCGATCTGTTGGGCAACAAGCTGGTGCAGATCTATGGCCAGGGCGAAAGCCCGATGACCATCACCCATCTCAGCCGCGAGATGCATGCCGATCGCAAGCATCCGCGCTGGGAGCAGCGGCTGGCGTCGGCCGGCCGCCCCGACTCCTGCGTGGCAGTGCGCGTGGTCGACGAGGAAGGGCGTTCGCTTGGCGTAGACGAAGTGGGCGAGATCATCGTCAAGGGCGACACCGTGATGTCCGGCTACTGGAACAATCCCGAGGCCACGGCGAAGTCGCTGCGCGACGGCTGGCTGTGGACCGGCGATGTCGGCGCCTTCGACGAGGAGGGGCTGCTGACCTTGAAGGACCGCTCCAAGGACATGATCATCTCCGGCGGCTCCAACATCTATCCGCGCGAGATCGAGGACGTGCTGAACCTTCACCCTGCCGTCGCTGAGTGCTCGGTGGTGGGCCGCCCGCATCCGGAATGGGGCGAGGAGGTCGTGGCCTTCGTGGTGGCGCGCGGCGGCAGGGCGCTGGCGCCGGCCGAGCTCGACCAGCTCTGCCTCGACAACATCGCGCGCTTCAAGCGGCCCAAGGACTACAAGTTCATCGAGGCGCTGCCCAAGAACAACTACGGCAAGATCCTCAAGACGGAACTCAGGAAGCTGCTGTAGGACTCACGGCGCTCAACGTGCCCAACCTCATCCTGAGGCGCCGCGCGGCGTCTCGAAGGATGGGCGACAACGTCGGTGTATCCCGCCCTTCGAGACGCATCGCTTCGCGATGCTCCTCAGGGTGAGGTAGTGTGAGGTTGCGAATACAAAGAGGAGGAAAAGATATGGCCAGCATGATCGACTTCAAGCGTCCCGACGGCTCGACCTGCAGGGGCTATCTGGCCGAAGCGGGCAAGGACAAGCCGGGCATCGTCGTGATCCAGGAATGGTGGGGACTGAACGACCAGATCAAGGGCGTGGCCGACCGCTTCGCCGCCGCCGGCTACAATGCGATGGCGCCCGACCTCTACAAGGGACGCGTGACGCAGAAACCCGACGAGGCCAACCACATGATGAGCGGGCTCGATTTCGTCGGCGCCTCCGACCAGGACATCGCCGGCGCGGCGAAGCACCTGGCCGGCATGAGCCGCAAGGTGGGCGTGATGGGCTTCTGCCTGGGCGGCGCCCTCACCGTTGCGGCCGCGGCGCGCGTTTCGGGCGTTGCTTGCGCAGTGCCATTCTACGGCGTGCCGCCGGGCCAGCTCGCCGATCCGGCGAAGATCAGGATTCCCGTCCAGGGCCACTTCGCCAACACCGACGACTGGTGCACGCCGCAGGTCGTGAACGACTTCGAGAAGGCGATGACCGCCGGCGGCAACAAGCCGGAGATCTACCGCTATGACGCCGCGCACGCCTTCGCCAACGAGAAGAGCCCGGCCTACGACGCGCCCTCGGCCAAGCAGGCCTGGGAGCGCATGATGCCGTTCCTGGCCAAGCACCTTTGATCTTTGCTGGGGGCGCGCTACTCCGGTGGCGCGTCTTCTCATGTTCGTCCGGACCGCGAGCGGCTTGCCCTGAGCTTGTCGAAGGGTCTCGTTCGCTCATCAATCATGAGCGCGCAAGATGCGCGCTGTCTGGAAGACCATGATGCGCCACGGGAGTGGCGCACCCCCAGCACTTGGCCTCGCCATCGTCGGCCTCGGCGCCTCGCTTGCCCCGCTCGACATCGCCGTCAACGTGGCGTTGCCGGCGATCACCGCGCATTTCGGACTGGCGCTGGGCGACGTGCAATGGCTCGTCATCTGCTACGTGCTGGTCTACGGCTCGCTGATGCTGGTGTGCGGCAAGCTGGGCGACCTGTTCGGTCATCGCCTGATCTTCCGCATCGGCCTCGTTGTGTCAGCGATCGGCTGCGCCGCCTGCGCCGCCGCGCCCGACTGGCCGCTCTTCCTGTGGGCGCGCGCCAGCCAGGGGATCGGCACCGCGCTGGCGCTATCCTGCACGCCGGCGCTCGCCACGTCGCTCTTTCCCGAAAGCGCGCGGACCCGGGCGCTGGCCGGCTTCGCCAGCACCATGGCGATCGCCGCCGCCGTCGGCCCGTTGCTGGGCGGCGCCCTGGTCGAGCTGTGGGGCTGGCCCGCGGTCTACTGGATCCGGGTGCCGATCGCGCTGGTGGCGCTCGCCTTGTCGGGCCTGCTGCCGTCGCCCCGGCCGGACTCGCGGCCGTTCGATGCGCTGGGCGCCGTTCTGCTCGCCCTCTGCATGAGCACGCTCCTGCTGTCGCTGGTGCTGTCGCAGCGCCCGGACGTCGCCGGTGCCTGGGCCGCTGCCCTGTTCGCGACCGCGCTTGTGGTGTTGTTCATCTATGTCCGCCGCGCCAATCACGTGCCGGAGCCGATCATCCGGCCCGCGCTGTTCGCCGATTCAGCCTTTGTCGTGCCCAACGTCATGAACGTGCTGGCCAACCTGGCGGGCTTTTCCATCCTGCTGCTCACGCCTTACTACCTGGTGAATGTCCTGAAGCTTTCTGCCCTTTCAAGCGGGCTGGTGCTGGCGCTTGCCTTCGCCGGCAGCCTGACCGGCGCGCCGCTCTCGGCCTTCTTCGTGCGGCGCATCGGTCAGCGGCCGACGGCGTTCGCCGGCGTGGCGCTGGTCGGCCTTGGCCTGCTGCCGCTCGCCTTCACCGGCGCCGAGACGCCGCTCGCGGCGGTGGCGTTGCTGCTGATCGTCGAGGGCGTGGGGCAGGGCCTGCTCACGGTGGCCTACACCGACATCGTGACGGCCACGCTCTCGCCGCGCGATCGCGGTGTCGCCGGCAGCCTCGCCTTGCTCACGCGCACGCTGGGCATCGTAAGCGGCGCCTCGGTGCTGACGGCGCTGCAGGCAAGAGGCGCGGGCGACCTCGCGGGACTGGATGGCTTCCTCGCGGGCTACCGCTATGCCTTCGTCGCGGCCGGCGGCGGCTTGCTGTTGGCGCTGGCGGTCTCGCTGCTGGTGCCGCGCGCCTGGTCGAGGAGGATCTGACGCCATGCTCGCGACCCGCCTGGTGAAGACGTCCATGGTCGCGTCGATCGCCCTGTTTTCCCTGCTCGTGGCCTTCGACAACCTTGTCGACTACGATTCTAACTACGAGTTCGTGCGCCACACGCTCAGCATGGACACGACCTTTCCCGGCAATGCCCTCGGGGGACGCGCCATCACCAGCCCCATCGTCTGGAACGCCGCCTACTGGGTCATCATTCTGGTCGAGGCGACGACCGGCATCGTGCTCGCCTTGGCGACGGTTCGCCTTGCCGCCAACCTGCGGGCCAGCGGCGCCCGTTTCAATGCGGCCAAGACGCTGGTCGTGATCGGTGTCGGCCTGGGCTTCCTGCTATGGTTCACCGGCTTCATGGTCGTGGGCGGCGAGTGGTTCGCGATGTGGCAGTCGAAGGCCTGGAACGGCCAGCAGGCCACCTTCTGGTTCTACATGACGCTGCTGGCCGTCCTCATCTTCGTGAACCAGCCGGACAGCGATCTCGGCGGCACGCGCGGAGCCGGCTGACCGAGCAGTGCGTTGGAAAATTACTTCCTCTATTCCCCGAGCGGCGCGTGGGCGGGGCATAGTGCGCGGTAGACCGGCATCGGCTGGTGCGCCCTGGAATCGGCCATGACCCGGTCGAATGGCTTGCCGGTGGCCAGGTTCGTGATGTTGGCCTTGAACAGCGAAGCCGGATAGGCCTGGCTGGTGTTCAGGCTCACCCGGAAGCGATCGCCGTAGTAATCCCTGAACTCGCCGTGCTCGCAATCGGCGGTCACGACGTCGCTGGCCCTCTTGGCGAGTTCCTGCCGGATACAGTCCTCGCTCACCTGTTGGATCGGAAGGGTGCCGCTCTCCTGACAGGAATGGATCGCGTCCTCGCGTGTGTGCCTCACCTTGATGATTGCCTTTGCCGTATCCCGCCCCGCCATGCTGACGATCGTCGCGTCGATGTCGAGCGGGGCGTGCGCCGGGCAGAGCGCCCGGTAGATGCTGACGTTGATCAGATAGCGGCTCATCTCCGAACCGTCGGCAATCTCGCCATCGGCGAGGTTGACGATCAGGTATTTGTTGTCGCCGAAATAACCCGATTTCGGATTTCGGCCCTCGAAGCGGTAATGGCCGCCGAAAAAATCGGAGAACTCTCCGGTATCGCAGTTGCCGGTGAGAGAGTCCTTGAAGCCCTGTTCAGCATCAAGCGCGTCTTGAACGCATTGCTCGGTCACAGTACTGAGCGAGTCGCGGCAATAGGATATGGCGTTGTCCCGCGTATGGGCGAAGCGGATCACGGCATGCGCCGTGTCACGTCCCTCCATGCCGAGGATGGAGACCTGCATGCCGGCATGCGCGCCGTAATCCATCCTCGAGTGCAGCGATTTGGGCGGCGCGGCGATCAGTTCCGGCGGCAGGGGCGGGTCGTCGGCCGCAAGCGCCCGCGCTGCCAAGGCTACCACGCCAGCCAGGACACACATGGAAACGACGGGTCTCGACATGGTCACGGCCAATCTCCCGGCAGGCCCGCAAGGCTCAGGGCAGCTTGATATCACCCTTGCGGATGATGTCGCCGAACATCTGGGTCTCGGCGATGATGCGGATGCGGAAATCGGTCGGATTGAGATAGGTGACGCGCGCGCCGCCGCCGTGCAGCTTTTCGATCACCTCGGGCGAGCGCAGCGCTTCGGCGATCGCCTTGTCGAGCCGCGCGACGATCGACAAGGGCGTGCCGGCGGGGGCCAGGATGCCGAACCACGAATCGCCGCCGTCCTTGCCGTAGCCCTGCTCGCGCAGGGTCGGAATGTCGGGGAAATCCGGATGGCGGACCTCGGCCAGCATGGCCAGCCCGATGACCGCGCCCGATTTGACGTGCGGCAGGGCGGTCTGGTCGAACTGCGCCTGCACTTCGCCCGCCACCAGGGCGTTGGTGGCCGGCGCACTGCCGCGATAGGGCACGTGGGTCATCTTGATGCCGGCCTCGAGGCTCAGCATCTCGCCGAACAGGTGGGTGATGGTGGCCAGGCCCGACGAGCCGTAGTTGATCTTGCCGGGATTGGCCCGAGCGTAGGCCACGAACTCGGCGACGGTCCGCGCCGGCACCGAGGGATGGATGGCGAAGACGCCCCACGACGTGCACATGCGCGACACCGGGATGAAGTCCTTCTCCGGATCGAACGGGATCGGCTGCAGATGGCGGGTGATGCATTGCATCGCCGTCGTCGTGGTGAGGAACGTGTGATTGTCGACGGGTTGGTTCTTGACGAACTCCGCGCCGATCATGCCCGAGGCGCCGGCCTTGTTGTCGAATATGACTGGCTGGCCGAGGCCAGGTGCCGCGCTCGCCATGACGATGCGGGTCGAGACGTCGGACGGTCCGCCGGGCGGGTACGGGATCACCATGCGCAGTGGCTTGGTCGGCCAGTCCTGCGCCGCGGCGGGCGTGGCAAGTGCCGCCAGGGCGGAGGCGGTGAAAGCGCGGCGACGCATGATGTCCTCCCGGGACGGTATTTTCGGCGATTATAGCATCGACAGTTCGTAACGCCGAACCAGACGGTAGAGCAGCACGATCGGCAGCAGGGTGACCACGATCAGGGTCGAGGCCGCGGCGGTGGCGATGCCCGCGCCGCTGCCTTCGAGCGCCTGGAACATGACCACCGTCATGGTGCGCCACGGGCCGCTGTAGAGCACGACGGTGGCGCTCAGTTCCGACGCCACGGTGACCCAGGTCAGCACGACACCGCTTAGAATGCCGCCCAGCATCAGGGGCACGACGATGCGCAGGAAGGTTTCCAGCGGCGAGCGGCCGAGGCTGATCGAGGCTTCCTC
>DATHNU010001067.1:0-6227 GCA_035485695.1 Reyranella sp.
CAATATCTCGACGTCGCCGCCGATCTCACGGGCGCCTTGTTGCCCGACGCCGATGCGCCGGTGGCCGAGCAGCGCAAGGCCGTCGAGGAGCTGCACCGCAAGCTCAGCTTCGATCTCGCCCTCTACCGGCCGAACGGCGCCATGATCGCCATGGCGGGCAAGCCGCCGCCGCGCTTCGAGCCCTCGCGCGCCCGCACCGGCTGGCGACGCAGCCCGGGCGGCCCCAACTTCACCCTGCAGCTGCCCGACGGGCGCTGGCTGGTCGCCCGCCAGGTGCGCGAACGGACCAGCCCGACCTTCTGGATCACCGCGTTCCTGGTGCTGGTGGCGCTGGCCGTCGCGGTCGGCGCCTATCCGGTGGTCCGCGGGCTCGGCCGGCGGCTGGAGCGGCTGAAGGCCGGCGTCGAACGGTTCGGCGACAATCTCGGCGCACGGGTCAAGGTCGAGGGTCACGACGAGGTGGCGGCGCTGGCCGCAAGCTTCAATCGCTCCGCCCAGCGCATCGAGGAACTGGTCGCGGCCCATCGGCTTCTGCTCGCCAACTGCAGCCATGAGCTCCGCACGCCCCTCACCCGCATCGCCGTCGCGGCCTCGTTGCTGAGCGACGCCGCCGACGCGAAGACCCGGGAGTCGCTGAAACACGACATCGCCGAGCTCGACCAGCTCATCGAAGAGATCCTCCTGGCCAGCCGGCTCGACGCCCAGCCCATTCTCGACAGGCACGAGCCCGTCGATCTTCTGGCGCTCGCCGCCGAGGAAGCGGCGCACTACGACCTCGAGGCGACGGGTGTACCGGTTGGCGTCTCGGGCGACCGACTGCTGCTGCGCCGGCTGATCCGCAACCTCCTGGAAAACGCCCGGCGTTATGCCGGCGACGGGCCGATCGCGATTTCGGTCGCCGCCGAAGCCGGCCGCGCCGTGCTGGAAGTGGCCGACCACGGGCCGGGCGTGCCGGCGTCCGAGCGCGAGCGCATCTTCGAACCCTTCTATCGCCTCGAACAGACGCGCGAGAACGGCCGCGGCAGTGGTCTTGGCCTGGCGCTGGTCCGCCAGATCGCCCGACGTCACGGCGGCGAAGCGGTTTGCTTGGCGGCAGAGGGCGGCGGCAGCCGCTTCCGCATCGACCTGCCCGCCGCCTAAGATGGCGGGTGAACGCCCGTTCATGATGGTGTTCAGCGGAGGAACGGCCCATGGATTTCGATATTCCCGCCGACATCGCGGCGTATCTGGTTGAGCTCGACACCTTCATCGAGCGCGAGATCCGGCCGCTCGAGCGCGAGAACGACAATATCCGCTTCTTCGACCATCGCCGCGAGCATGCCCGCACCGACTGGGACAATGACGGCCAGCCGCGGCATGAATGGGAGGCGCTTCTGGCCGAGATGCGCCGCCGTGCCGACAAAGCGGGTCATCTGCGCTTCGCCCTGCCTAAGGAACTGGGCGGCAAGGAAGGATCCAACCTCGCCATGGCGATCATCCGCGAGCATCTCGCCCACAAGGGGCTCGGCCTGCACAACGACCTGCAGAACGAGAGCTCGATCGTCGGCAATTTCCCGGTGGCGCTGTTGCTGCACCGCTTCGGCACCCAGGAGCAGAAGGACCGCTATCTCGAGGGCATGTTCACCGGCCGGGAGCGCATCGCCTTCGGCCTGACCGAGCCCAATCACGGCTCGGACGCCACCTTCATGGAGACCACGGCCGCGAAGCAGGGCGGTGATTGGATGATCAATGGCATGAAGCGGTTCAACACCGGCATGCATACCGCCACGGTCGACCTCGTCTTCGCCCGCACCTCGGGCAAGGCCGGCGATGCGCGTGGCATCTCGGCCTTCCTGGTGCCGGTCGCGACGCCGGGCTTCAAGGTCGAGCACATGTGGTGGACTTTCAACATGCCGTCCGACCATGCCGAGGTCTCGCTGACCAACGTCCGGGTGCCGGCCTCGACCATGCTGGGCGAGGAAGGTCGCGGCCTCGACGTAGCGCAGACCTTCGTGCACGAGAACCGCATCCGTCAGGCGGCGTCGAGCCTCGGCGCGGCGCAATACTGCATCGACATGTCGGTGGCCTACGCCAAGAACCGCAAGGTGTTCGGCAAGGCGCTGGCCTCCAACCAGGCGATCCAGTTTCCGCTCGCCGAGCTACACACCGAGGCCGAGATGACGCGCGGGCTGGTGCGCAAGACGGCCTGGAATCTCGATCGCCAGCACCACATGCAGGTGAGCGAATGGGTGGCGATGTCCAACTACCGCGCCAACCGCCTGGTCTGCGAGGCGGCCGACCGCGCCATCCAGGTCCATGGCGGCATCGGCTATTCGCGCCACACGCCGTTCGAGCACATCTATCGCCACCACCGGCGCTACCGCATCACCGAAGGCTCGGAGGAGATCCAGATCCGCCGCGTCGCCGGCGCGCTGTTCGGCTTCTGGGGCGTGCAGAAGGCCTCGACGGCGCCGGAATGATTGAACGAGAGGCATCATCGTCAGGCGTCCTCTCCGCCCGCGTCATACGCGGGGGGAGAGGAAGGGGCCCCGCGCAAAGCGCGGGGTAGGTGAGGTGGGTCTTCGTTCTCTCAACGCCCACATCGCCTTCGTGTTTGACACCACCTCACCTTCCCGTTGCTGCGCAACGGGCCCCTTCCTCTCCCCCGCTTCGCGGCGGAGAGGAGTTCGATGACGGGCCCTGTGATCCCAAAGTCGTCACCCCGCTGGACCGCCGACGCCTGGATGTTCGGGACGGTGATGCTGATGGGGTCGAGCTACCCCTTCGCCAAGGACGTGCTCGGCGTCATGAGTCCGCTGCTCTACGGCGCCTCGCGCTACCTGGTGGCGTCGCTCTTCCTGTTCGCCATGATGGTGCTGATGCGCAGGCCGTTGGCGCTGCCCCGACGCGACTGGGTGCCGATGATCCTGCTGTCGCTGATCGGCGTCAGCCTGTTCCAGGCCTGCTGGGGTCTCGCCATGGCGCGAAGCGCGCCCTCCCTGGGCTCGATCGTCATGACCACGACGACGGCCTTCTCGGCCATCCTGGCCTGGCTGAGCGGACGCCGGCTGCCTGCGCTGGGCTGGGGCGGCATCGTCATCGCCTTCGCCGGCGTGGTGCTGGTGGTCAACAATTCGCTCGCAACGTTCACGCTCTCGTTTGGCAGCCTGGACGGCACGCTGATCTGGATGCTGTCGGCTTTCGCCTGGGCGCTCTATGTCGATCGTTGCGCACCCTACAACTTCCGCCTCGGGGCGCTCCGGGTGATGGCCTGGACCACCCTGATCGGCTCGCTGGTGCTGCTGCCGATCTCGCTCGCCTTCGATTCGCTGTCGGAGTTCGCCCGGCTCGACGACCGCCTGCTGGGCTTCTGGCTCTACACCGCGATCTTCCCCGTGGGCGTGGCCTTCCTGGGCATCAGCGCCGGGCTGGACCGGCTGGGGGTGAGCCGGGTCATGGTCTACATGTACCTGATCCCGGTGGCGGGCGTCGGCCTGTCGGCGGCGTTTTTCGGCGATCCGCTGACCGCGGCCCGCGTGCTGGGCGGCCTGATCGTGCTTTTGGGCGTCATTCTGACGCGCGTCGCGCTCGACCGTGCGGCCCGCGTTCCTGTATGAACAAGCCGGCAAGCGAAAGGACTGCAGGAATGGCCCGCCAGGCCGTCAAAAAGAAGGTCTCTCCCAAGGCCGTGACCCAGCTCCTCGCCACCCCCGGCAGCGGCGGGCGGCGGGCGTTCGTGTCGCGCGCCACCAAGGAGACCCGCATCGCTGCCGCCATCAACCTCGATGGCACCGGCAAGTACGACATCAAGACCGGCATCGGCTTTCTCGATCACATGCTGGAGCAGTTGAGCCGCCACAGCCTGATCGACATCACCTTGCGTGCCGAGGGCGACCTGCACATCGACTATCACCACACCACCGAGGACAGCGGCATCGTGCTGGGCGAGTGCCTGACCAAGGCGCTGGGCGACCGTGCCGGCATCCGCCGCTATGGCGCCGCCCACATCCCGATGGACGAGACCTTGACCGAGGTGGCGCTCGACGCGTCGAACCGGCCCTACCTGATCTGGAAGGTCGTCTTCTCCAAGCCCAAGCTCGGCACCATGGACACCGAGCTGTTCAAGGAATGGTTCCAGGCCTTCGCCCAATTGGGCGGGCTCACCTTGCATGTCTGGAACCACTACGGCGACAACAACCACCACATCGTCGAGAGCTGCTTCAAGGGGCTGGCGCGCGCGCTCAGGATCGCGGTCGAGATCGATCCACGCCAGACCGCGGCGGTGCCCAGCACCAAGGGCGTTCTCTGAACGCATACCGATGACCGTCGCCATCGTCGATTACGGATCGGGCAACCTCCGCTCCGCCGCAAAGGCTTTCGAACGCGCTGCGCGCGAGGCCGGCGTGGACGATCGCGTGCTGGTGACGTCGAGCCCGCGCGACGTGGCCGAGGCCGACCGCATCGTCCTGCCGGGCGTCGGCGCCTTCGCCGACTGCCGCGCCGGTCTCTACGGCGTGCCGGGCATGGTCGACGCCCTGCAGCGCGAGGTGATCGACCGCAGCAAGCCCTTCCTCGGCATCTGCGTCGGCATGCAGCTCATGGCCACGCGCGGCGTCGAATACGGCATCCATGCCGGGCTCGACTGGATCCAGGGCGACGTCGTGCGCATCGAGCCCGGCGTCAACGCTGCAGGGGGCCATCTCAAGATCCCGCACATGGGCTGGAACCAGCTGACGGACCTCAAGCCGCATCCGCTGCTGGCCGGCATCTCTGCCGGTGACCACGCCTATTTCGTGCATTCTTTCCAGCTGAAGGCCGCGCGTCCCGAGACGGTGCTGGCGCTCACCGATTATGGCGGCTCGATCACCGCCGCCGTCGGCCGCGACAATCTGGCCGGCACGCAGTTTCACCCCGAAAAGAGCCAGGCGACCGGGCTGCGCTTGATCGCGAATTTCCTGCGCTGGAAGCCCTGACGCGGCGGCGCGGAGTCGCATCGATCAGGTGGTTGATCTGGATTTCACAGCAAGGTTGCGCGTTGACGGAGCGAGGCAACGCTCGCAACCTGCCGACTTCTTGTTGAAACAGAGTCGCGCTAGCAGGACTTCACATCCCGTAACCAGCGGAGCCGCGCCACCGTCCGGTAGTCTCCTATGTTGCCTACACGTGCCTCCAGTATTGCGTTTTTCATAGCCCTGCTGGCGTCGGCAGTGATGCTCGGTCCCGCTTTGTCGCATGCCTTCGAACTGCCGGTAAAAATGAACCTGCCGCGCGACGAGTACTTCATCGTCCAGCAGGTCTCGCGCGGCTGGAGCAACTTCTCGCTGCTGCTCGTCATCGTGCAGCTCATCTCCCTGGTGACGACGGCTTATCTGGAGCGGCGCGAACGACGCGTGCTGGTGCCGACGGTTCTCGCCATCCTCTTCGTGTTGGGTGCCCAGGTGCTGTTCTGGACCTATACCCATCCGGCGAACGTCGCGACCGCCAACTGGACGATGCCGACCGACGATTGGGCGAGGCTCCGGCGCGTGTGGGAATACTCGTACCTCGCGCGCGCCGGCCTGCAGGCTCTTGCCATGGCGTCCCTCATCATAGCAGTCGTGTCCCGGCTGCCGTCGAGGCGGCGCAGCTACCACTACTATTGAGGACCGGGTGGGCGACGCCCGGACTAGCCGCGCGGCGGCAATGTGAACCCTGCATTGACGAGCTTGCGCTCGAGAATGGGAATAGCCGCGGCGGCATTACCTTCCCGGCATTTGGCCAGGGCGACACCCGCGTTGACGTCGGGCCTGACCGGCGTCCTGGGGCCGGCTTCCGAGCGGCCGACATAGCGGACGTAGAGCTCGCTGAGTTGGGCGCAGTACCTGAGATCGGCAGCCCGATCGCCGGTCTCGGCTGCTGCCGTGAGCGGCACGGCCGCCGTCAGCCAGGCGATCAACAGCGTCAGGGATTTCGACATGGCGAGGCTCCTCGGACTGAGCCTCGATGTGGGAGGGAAAAACGTCGAATCGAAGGCCGGGCGGCGACGGCGGCGCCTCGCGCAGCCCGACCTACGCCAAGGCCGTTTGATTGAGAACCCGTTCGCCGTTGCCCGCATCGTGCCGCAGAAACGCCTGCAACGAGCGTTCGATCAGGCCGCGATCAAGACCATCGACGATGAAGACCAGCCGCGAACGCCGGTCGGCATCGGGCCACGCCGCCATGTGGACGGGCGGATGGACGAGGTGCTGCACGCCATGCACGGCAACCGG
>DATHNU010001068.1:0-2162 GCA_035485695.1 Reyranella sp.
ATCGATCTGTTCCCCGGCCTGCTGAAGCTTCTGCCATCGGGCGGCCAGCTCGCGATCCAGATGCCGCGCAACCACGAGGCGCCGTCGCATGCGCTGATGCGGCAGGCGGCCCAGGCGGGCCCGTGGCGCGACAAGCTCGGCAAGGTGGGCGGCATCCGGTCGGTTTTCGAGCCCGGACGCTACTACGACGCGTTGAAGCCCTTGTGCTCGGACCTCGATGTCTGGGAATCGATCTATCAGCAAGTGCTCACCGGCAAGGACCCGGTGGCGCAATACACCGCGGGCACCGGCTTGCGGCCCTACATGGCGGTGCTGGACGAAGCCGAGGGCAAGGCCTTCTACGACACGTACGCCAAGCTGCTGGCCGAAGCCTATCCGACACGTTCGGACGGCATCACGCTCTTTCCTTTCCGGCGCCTGTTCATCGTGGCGCGTCGCGCATGAGGCTGCGCCGCCTGCTCGTCGTTGCGCTGCTGCTGGGCGTCGGCTGGGCGCCGGCATGCCTCGCGGCGCCGCAGAGCATGGTGGCGGCGGCCAACCCGATGGCCGTCGACGCGGGCCTGGAGGTGTTGCGGCGCGGCGGCTCGGCGGTCGACGCCGCGATCGCGGTCCAGATGGTGCTGGGCGTCGTCGAGCCGCAAGCCTCGGGGCTGGGCGGCGGCGGCTTCCTGCTGAACTACGAGGGCGCCACCGGCACCATCGACGTCTATGACGGCCGCGAGACGGCGCCCGCCGGCGCCACGCCCACCATGTTCCTGGGCGTCGACGGCAAGCCGCTCAGCTTCCGCGACGCGGTGGCTTCGGGCATCTCGGTCGGCGTGCCGGGTGCGCTCGCCATGCTCGAGCTGGCCCACAAGGAGCAGGGCAAGCTGGCCTGGAGCGAATTGTTCCAGCCGGCGATCAAGCTGGCGCGCGACGGCTTCGACGTGCCGCCGCGCCTGGCCGACTGGCTGCAAAAGATGCCGTTCCTGCGCGACGATCCGGGCCTGCGCGCCACCTACTTCAATGCCGACGGCTCACCCAAGAGACTGGGCGAGAAAATCGTCAATGCAGCCCTCGCCGACACCATGCAGCAGATCGCCGAGCAGGGAGTGAAGGCCTTCTATGAGGGGCCCATCGCGGCCGAGATGGTCGAGCGCGTGCACAAACATGTTCGGCCCGGCACCCTGTCGCTGGCCGACCTCGCCGGCTACCGGCCGGCCAAGCGCGAGCCGGTGTGCGGGCCCTATCGGGTCTGGATCGTCTGCGGGATGCCGCCGCCTTCCTCGGGCGGCATCGCCATCCTGCAGGTGCTGCAGTTGATCGAGCCGTTCGAACTCTGGCGCGATCCGCCCAACAGCGTGCGCGTGCTTCACCTCATCGCCGAGGCGAGCCGGCTCGCTTTCGCCGACCGTGATCGTTACGTCGCCGATCCGGGGTTCGTGTCGGTGCCCGTGGCCGGCCTGCTCTCGCCGGCCTATATCGGCGAGCGGCGCCTGCTGATGTCGGACGACCGCAGCATGGGTAAGGTCAGTCCCGGCCTGCCGCCCGGCTATGTCGAGCACGGCACTAGCCACATCACCATCGTCGACCGCTGGGGCAACGCGGTGAGCTTCACCACGACCATCGAGTCCCCGTTCGGTGCGCAGATGACGGTGCGTGGCTTCGTGCTGAACAACGAGCTCACCGACTTCTCGCCCCAGCCCGAGGTCGCCGGCAAGCCGGTCGCCAACCGGGTCGAACCCGGCAAGCGGCCGCGCTCGTCCATGTCGCCCACCTTCATCCTCGACCAGGACCGCAAGCTTTTCGCCGCGCTGGGGTCGGCCGGCGGGGCCCGCATCATCGGTGACACGCTGCAGGCCGTGATCGGCGTGCTCGACTGGAACCTCTCCATGCAGGCGGCCATCGCCCTGCCGCGCATCATTGTGATGGGTGATCCGGTCGAGCTGGAGGTCGGCACGCCGATCGCCGACGAGGCGGACGCCTTGCGCGATCTGGGGCATCGAGTACAAGTCCGCCCGCATGATGGCGGCCTGAGCGGCATACGCCGGTCGGGCGACGGCTGGGACGGCGGCGCCGATCCCCGGCGCGACGGCGTCGCCAAAGGAGAATAAGCGGTTGGCCCAGAAGAAGCTGCCTACGGTGCTGCTGCGCGCCGGCGAGGATCGCCGCGTTCGCGCCGG
>DATHNU010001069.1:0-3368 GCA_035485695.1 Reyranella sp.
ACCATGGACCCCCGCGATGATCGCCCAGGTCGTGTGATTGTGCGGCGGCACTTTCTTGCCGGCGCCGCCGGCCGAGGCATAGAGCGCGAAGCGATGGTCGGGATCCTCGCTCAGGCGATAGATGCCGCCGTCGGCGCCGAGCGGGAATTCGTCCTGCGGGAAGAGATCGGCACGACTGGCGAGCGAGGCGAGAAGGCCGCCGATCTTCTCCAGGGTCGTGTAGTTGGCGCCGTTCTGCTCGATGCGGCGGGCCTCGTCGACCAGGTGCCGGACAGCCGCGGTGCGCTCTTGATGCTGGTTCATGTGATCCTCCGTGGGGTGCAGTATAGCGGGCCTTGGGGCGTTGTGGCGCTTGTCGCCGCTACTTGTCGCTCTGCGGCTATCCACCTACGGTGGCGCCATGAAGCACATCGTTCCGGTCGTCCTGCTGGGAGCAGCGACGATGCTGGCCGCATCGGCCCTGGCGCAGACGGCGACCAAGCCGCCGGCAAAGCCGGCACCCGCCACCAAGACGGCTGCGGCGGCCCGTCCGGTGGCCCGGCCAGCCGGGGCCCACCCCACCATCGTCCCGCGCCGGCCGGTCTTCGTGCCGCCGCCCCCGGTGATCGAGCTCGACGAAATCGCCGTCGTTCCCGACCTGCCCACGGTGCTCGACACCGATGCCCGCGAGACCTACCGCCGCATCTTCCAGGCGCAGGCATCCGGCCAGTTCGCCCAGGCCGACGCCGACATCGCCCGGTTGAAGGACAAGACCCTGATGGGCTATGTCGGCGCCCAGCGCCTGCTGAGCCCCGGCCATCCCGCCAGCTTCGATCAGCTCGCCGCCTGGCTGCAGGAATACAACGACCATCCCGATGCGCCGGCGATCTACCGCCTGGCGCTTTCCCGCCGCCCGCCCGGCTCGCCCGAGCTGACGCCGGCGAGTTTCGTCAGCCAGGCGCCGTCCTCGCCCAGCTTCGCCGCCGCCCGCACCGTCAACGGCGCCGACGCCGGCCGAGCCGCCGAGCTTCGGGCGCGGCTGCAGGGCATGGCCGACGATGGCGGCTTCAATGCCGCCTTCGCGCTGCTCGACCAGAAGTCGACGGCCGAGATCCTGGGACCGCAGGAGGTCGAGCTGTGGCGCGGCCGCATCCGGACCCGCGCGCTCGAGGCCGATTCGCAGAACAGCGTGCAGCTGCCGGTCGATGTCGGCCTGCCGCCCGACGCCAACTGGAACGCGGCCCTTTCGGGCTTCGTCCGGGGCAACATGGCCGATTCGGCGCGCCGCTTCGAGATGGTGGCCGATGCGGCGCCCGATCGGGCCTCGTCCTGGACGCTGTCGGCCGGTTCGTTCTGGGCGGCGCGCGCCAACCTGCTGGCCGGCAATCCGCAGAAGTTCGCGCCCTATCTCAAGCGCGCGGCGCTGCACGGCCGAACCTTCTATGGCCTGATCGCGCAGAAGGCGCTCGGCATGCGCATCGAGCCGGACTGGAACGTGCCCGCGCTCGATCGCACCAGGGCGGACGTGATGCGCAACGACCGGGTCGGCCGCCGCGCGCTCGCCTTGCTGCAGCTCGGCGCGGCGACCGCGGCCGAGCGCGAGCTCTTCTCCGCCTCGATCGACGCCGACCCGCGCTTCATCGAAGCCATCCTGGCGGTCGCCCAGAAGGCCTCGCTGCCCAGCCTGTCGGCCAAGGTCGGCAACGCCAACTGGGACCAGCGGCACAACATCAAGGGCTTTGACGGCGCGGTCTATCCGTTGCCGCCATGGCAGCCCGCCGGCGGCTATTCGGTGGACCGCGCGCTGCTCTGGGGCTTCATGCGCCAGGAGTCGGCATTCAACCCCAAGGCGCGCTCCTATGTCGGCGCGATGGGCCTGATGCAGCTCATGCCGGGCACCGCGCGACTCGTCGTCAGGAATACCTCGCCCGACCAGATGGGCGCCAATTTCTACGATCCGTCGACCAACATCGCGCTCGGACAGGCCTATATCGGCTCCCTGCTGGGCGAGGTCGACAACAACCTGGTGCGCACCGCGGCCGGCTACAATGGCGGGCCGGGCAACGTCATGCGCTGGGACAATTCGCTCAACGCCTCGCAGGATCCCTTGCTCTACGTGGCCTCGATCCCGCTCAACGAGACCCGCGACTTCGTGCAGCGGGTGCTGGCCAACTACTGGATGTACCAGATCCGGCTCGGCCAGCCGACGCCGTCGCTCGACCAGATCGCCGCCCACGAATGGCCGCGCTACACGGCGCAGGACAGCGGGCGTTGACCCTGCCGGCGATGTGACCATATCATATGGTCACATAGGAACAGGACCATGGACAGGAAGATCAACGCCGCCGCCTTCAAGGCGCGGTGCCTTGCCCTGATCGACGAGGTCGCCGAGAGCGGCCAGCCCATCACCATCACCAAGCGCGGCAAGGCGAAGGCGCAGCTCGTGGCCGTGCGCGAGAAGCCCAAGACGCTCATCGGCGCCACGAAGGGTACGTTCAAGATCATTGGCGACATCGTCGGGCCAATCGACGACGAATACGACGAAGATCATGAATGGCGGAATATCACCGGACAATTCGATGACCCTCCTGCTCGATACACACACCGTTCTGTGGATGACGGAGGACGTGCCAAGGCTCGGAAGGGCAGCAAGACGAAGTTGCGACGCCGCGCTCGCCGCGGGTGAGATCGCCGTTCCGACGATCGTCTTCTACGAGGTTGGCCGTGCATTGCTGCGTGGCCGCGTTGCAGGACCGCCGAGTGTTCGCGATTGGCGGGCGCGTATCTTGTCGTTGGGTATGCGCGAGATCCCTTTGTCGGCGGAGATCGCGATACGCGCCGCTGACCTCGAAAATTTGCGTCGTGACCCTTGCGATCGCATCATCATAGCGACGGCACTAGTCGAAGACGCAGTATTGTTGACAGCCGATCAGTCGATTCTCAAATGGTCAGGACGGCTGCGCCGTCAGGATGCGCAACGCTGAGGAGAGAGGATGAGCATTTCCCGCCTGCGCCGCTTCATTGCCGACATGACGTCGCTGGTCGGCGGCGCCTGGCAGGATCGCGACGAGGCGGCGATCGTCGAGGTCGGCCGCACGCTTCTGCTCGACCTCGTGAAGCATGACGACTGGCTGCCCGAGTCGATGGCCAAGTGCCCGCGGCACGGCTACGCGGCGAACCTTCTATGGTGCGATCCCTTCGAGCGCTTCTCCGTCGTGAGCCTGGTCTGGGCGCCGGGTGCCGCGACGCCGGTGCACGATCATCAGGTGTGGGGCCTGGTCGGCATCCTGCGCGGCTCGGAAACGTCGCAGCGTTTCGTGCTCGATCCCGCGAGCGGTGCGCTCATCCAGGGCAGCCGCGCGACGCTGGGGCCGGGCGAGATCGAAGTG
>DATHNU010001070.1:0-5630 GCA_035485695.1 Reyranella sp.
ACGTGATCTTCGTGATGTCTGCCATGGTTTGGCTCCCTGAAAAAATGGTGAGTGGGGTGCTTCGCTTCGGGCTGGAAGCAAGCGAGCGCTGGATGAACGTCGGCTCCATTCGAACGGTTGCCGTCGCTGCTGTATTCTCAGACGTCCTGCTCTCTTCGGCCGCAAGGTCGGCGACCGGCCGGCGCATAAGCCATCGAAGCCCGATACGATGAGACCACGATCACCATGTCGCCTGTTGACGGCGGCCCTCGCAGCAATGAAGTCGTCGCCGTATTTCGATCGTGGCCACTCTTCACGCCGAGACGGCCGGTCCGCCTGTCCCAAGACGACTCCAGCGTCTCGCGGGACCTTCCATCGGATGTCGCGAATGTCGCGCAGCAAACCGGGCTGGCAGTTGCCCATGTCGAAACAGGGATAGATTCGGAGGCAACCGTAGCCCGTCGTTCCGCGTTGTAACCCTAATGCCGGCTCAGCCCCACCCGCTCCAGGGCCGCAAGATCTTGATCCTCGAGGACGAGGCACCGATCGCCCTCAGTCTCGCTTCCGCCGTCGCCCAAGCGGGCGGCATCGCGGTCGGGCCGGCGGCCTCGCTCGCGGCCTCGTTCGCCCTGATGGCCGACCACACGCTGGACGGCGCCCTGCTCGACATCCGCCTGCGCGGCGAGACGTCCTTTCCGCTGGCCGACGTGCTGGCGGTGCTGGGCATCCCCTTCGTGTTCGTGAGCGGCCTGTCGAGCGCGCTGATGCCTTATACACATCGCGACCGGCCGCTGTTCGACAAGCCCTATGAAGTGCACGACGTGATCGCCACCTTGGCGCGCCTGCTGCAGCCCGCGGCGAGAGCGGTCGCCGCAACTTCCGGCGCAACCCCCGACGAGAGCCCGCGTTGATTGGCCGAAGAGGTCGATCCATCCCTCTTCGCAGCCGGTGCTGCGAACTCGACAACCGGTTGGCTCCCGCCCGCCCGACCCTCCCCCGTTGGGCGGGCGTTTTTTCCGCCGCGTTGGGTTGGTCGGTCATGAACGGACGAAAAAGAGTGCTGCAACTCAGCGCCCAGGAACACGAGATCCTGCGTGCTATCGCCAGGGCTCCGTCGCCTCCCCCGCCGCTCTCCTCCATGCAGCGGCTGCGCTTCGAGATGCTGGGCCTGATCGAGGACCGCGCGAAGGGCGTCCGCCTCACCGAGCGTGGACGCGAGGTAGCCCTCGGGCCGTTTCGCGCCACGCCGCCGGCGCCCGCCGCCGAGGAGATCCATCGCCGGGCGTCACGCGACAAAAGAGGCCGACGACTCGGCCACCAGCGCCAGAGCCCCTTTTAGAGCAGACACGGTAGCGGATGCCCCGTTGTCGCTTGACAGACCTGAGCAATGTTGTGGCGTGTGGCTGCCGACTTTCATCGAGAAAGGATCGGCACCGTGTTCATCGACATCGACGTTTCGAGAGCAGCAGCGCCACCGTCGTCGGTCGCCTGCAGCGCCCGCCCGGCCGGTAGTCGGCTCGTCCGTGGCCGCCAACGAACGGGGGGCCGAAGGTCGGAAGCCCCTTTCCGGGCGCCTATAGCGGTACGAAAGAATTACCGGTCGTCGCGGCCCGTACGTGCGCACGATTATTTCATAGCGCTGGTGTAGAGGGCCGATCAGGTGATCGGCGACCGGCAAAGCCGGTAGCGGGAATTGCGGAAATTGGCATCTCACCCAAAGGGTGCAGCCCCTATTCCAATCGCCGGAGGGGGTAGCGGGAATTGCGGAAACCCGCGGCGGGGGATAACGCCCGCGCTGTCACAATAACTTCACGCATTACCCTCGGATCGGTAACCTGACCTTCCGATGGTGCGCCGCGAAGCGTTGCCCATCATGTCCTCCCCCTCGACCCCATCCGACGCCGATACAAGCCGTCGCCAGCGATGGCTTTCGCTGCTGGCGAAGGCCCCGGCCGCGCGCCTGGAGAGCCTGTGGCAACGGTTCGGCCCGGTGCCGGCCTATAGCTTGCTGCGACGGCCCGAGATCGGGCTGGTCATGGTGCAGGGGCGCATCTCGGGCAGCGGCGCGGCCTTCTGTGCCGGCGAGATGACGGCGACCCGCATCGCCATCCGGCTGGAAAGCGGCGAGATCGGCATCGGCTATGTCGGCGGCCGCGCGCCGCGCCACGCCGAAATCGCGGCCGTGATCGACGCGCTCGGTCTACGCGCCGAATGGCGCGACACCCTCGAGACCCGGATCGTGGCGCCGCTCGCCGCCGAGGCCGAGGCGCGACGACGCCTGACGGCAGCCCGTGCCGCGGCCACCAAAGTCGATTTCTTCACCGTGGCGCGCGAGGCCGGGACATGAGCCAGCCCGTGACCGACCTCGCCCCGGGCCTCGCCGATCCCGGCCACGACGCGCAGCGCCTGTTCCGCGCCGTGCTCGACGCCTTCGCCCATCCCGGCCGCATCGCTGATCTGCCCGATCCTCCCGCCGGTCCGGGCACGATCTCGCCGGCGACCGCCGCGTATCTGCTGACCCTGGTCGATCGCGACACGCCGCTTTGGCTGGCGCCGGCATTCGACCAGCCGACCGTGCGCGACTTTATCCGCTTCCATGCCGGGGCGCCGATCGTGGCCCAGCGTGCCGACGCGGTCTTCGCGGTGCTGGCGCACGACAGCGCATCGCTCGACGGCTTCGACATCGGCACCGACCCCTATCCCGACCGCTCGGCCACCCTGGTGATCGAGGTCCCGGTGCTGGGCGCCGGCACGACCCGGCGCTGGCGCGGGCCCGGGATCGATGGCGAGACAGCCGTCGCGGTGGGCGGGCTCAGCGCTGATTTCTGGCAGGCATGGGCCGACAACCATGCGCTCTTTCCTTGCGGCGTCGACATCGTGTTCACCGCCGGATCGCAACTTCTAGCGCTGCCGCGCAGCATCGCCGTGGAGAGCTGACCATGTATGTCGCGGTCAAGGGCGGCGAGACGGCCATCGCCCATTCGCTCGATCTTATAGCCGACAAGCGCCGCGGCGATCGTGGCGTGGCCGAACTCTCGCTGGAGCAGATCGACCAGCAGCTCGGGCTGGCGGTCGACCGCGTGATGACCGAAGGCTCGTGCTACGACCGCGCGCTGGCGGCGCTGGCCATCAAGCAGGCGCGCGGCGATCTGGTCGAAGCGATCTTCCTGCTGCGCGCCTATCGCACGACGCTGCCCCGGTTCGGCGACAGCGTGCCGCTCGACACCACGTCCATGGCCGTGGAGCGGCGCATCTCGGGCACCTTCAAGGACATACCGGGCGGCCAGGTGCTGGGTCCGACCTACGACTACACCCACCGGCTGCTCGATTTTTCGCTGGCCGCCTCCGGCGAGCGGCCGCACGCGCCGACCGCGCCGGTCGACAGTGCCCAGGCCCTGCCACGGGTCGGCGACATCCTGGAGCGTGACGGGCTGCTCGAGCCGCCGCCAGGAAGGTCGGAGGGCGAGAAGGCCGAGGACCTCACGCGCCAGCCGCTCACCCTGCCGGCCTCGCGGCCGCTCCGCCTGCAGAACCTGGCGCGCGGCGACGAGGGCTTCTTGCTGGCGCTGGGCTACTCGACCCAGCGCGGCTACGGCAACAATCATCCCTTCGTCGGCGAGATCCGCTTCGGCAGCGTGCCCGTTTCCTTCGTTCCGGAAGAGCTGGGCTTCGCCATCGAGATCGCCGACATCGACGTCACCGAGTGCGACATGGTCAACCAGTTCGCGGGCTCGCACGACGTACCGCCGCAATTCACCCGCGGCTATGGCCTGGCCTTTGGCCACGCCGAGCGCAAGGCGATGGCCATGGCGCTGGTCGACCGCGCACTGCGTGCGCAGGAGCTGTCGGAAAGCGCCGATTCGCCGGCACAGGACGAGGAATTCGTGCTGGCGCATTCCGACAACGTCGAGGCGTCGGGCTTCGTGCAGCATCTCAAGCTTCCGCACTACGTCGATTTCCAGTCCGAGCTGGTGACGGTGCGCGCGCTCCGCGAGGAGGTCGAAAAGCGCAACCGACGCGCCGCGCTCGACCAGGCGGCGGAATGAGCGATGCCTGACACCAACATCGCGGACGGCGCGTACAACTACGCTTACCTCGACGAGCAGACCAAGCGGATGATCCGCCGCGCCATCCTGAAGGCCGTCGCTGTGCCCGGCTACCAGGTGCCGTTCGGCGGCCGCGAGATGCCGCTGCCCTATGGCTGGGGCACCGGCGGCATCCAGGTGACGGCCGCCATCATCGGCCAGGACGACACGCTGAAGGTGATCGACCAGGGCGCCGACGACACGACCAATGCCGTTTCGATCCGCCGCTTCTTCGCCAAGGTGGCCGACGTCGCCACCACGACCAGCACCGAGGAAGCCACTATCATCCAGACGCGCCATCGCGTGCCGGAGACTCCGTTGCGCGAAGGCCAGATCATGGTCTTCCAGGTGCCGATTCCCGAGCCGCTGCGCATGCTCGAGCCGCGCGAGACCGAGACGCGCACGCTGCACGCGCTTTCCGAATACGGCGTCATGCAGGTCAGCCTCTACGAAAGCATCGCCCGCCACGGCCGCATCGCCAAGACCTACAACTACCCGGTGATGGTGAACGACCGCTACATCATGAGCCCCTCGCCCATCCCCAAGTTCGACAACCCCAAGCTCGATCGCAGCCCGGCCCTGCAGCTCTATGGCGCGGGTCGCGAGAAGCGCATCTACGCCGTGCCGCCTTACACGCCGGTCAAGAGCCTCGATTTCGACGACCATCCGTTCGAGGTCGAGAGCTGGACCGAATGTTGCGCGCTCTGCGGCTCGCGCGAGAGTTTCCTGGACGAGATGATCGTCGACGACGCCGGCAAGCGTATGTTCATCTGCTCCGACACCGACTGGTGCGAGCGGCGGCGATGAGCGCGCCTCTCCTCTCCGCGCCCATCCTCTCTTCAAGGGGCCTCAGCAAGCGTTTCGGCGGCCGCATCGCCTGCCGCGACATCGACTTCGACCTGTGGCCCGGCGAAGTGCTGGGCGTGGTGGGCGAATCGGGCTCGGGCAAGACCACCCTGCTCAACTGCCTGGCCGGCCGGCTCACCCCCGAAGCGGGTTCGATCACCTACGATTCGGCGGCCTACGGCCCGGTCGACGTACACGGCCTCTCCGAGGCGCGCCGCCGGCTGCTGTCGCGCACCGAATGGGGCTTCGTGAACCAGGATGCGCGCGACGGGCTGCGCATGGGTGTGAGCGCCGGCGCCAATATCGGCGAGCGGCTGATGGCGGTGGGCGCGCGCCACTATGGCGACATCCGCCGCACCGCCGCCGACTGGCTCGACAGGGTCGAGATCGAGCAGGACCGGCTCGACGACCGGCCGACGACCTATTCCGGCGGCATGCGCCAGCGCCTGCAGATCGCCCGCAACCTGGTCAGCAAGCCGCGCCTCGTCTTCATGGACGAACCGACCGGCGGCCTCGACGTCTCGGTGCAGGCGCGCATTCTCGACCTGCTGCGCGGTCTGGTGGGCACGCTCAACCTGTCGGCCGTGCTGGTGACGCACGATCTCGGCGTCGCCCGCCTGCTGACCCATCGGCTGATGGTGATGCAGGGCGGCCGCGTGGTGGAGGACGGCCTCACCGACCAGGTACTGGACGATCCGCAGCACGCCTACACCCAGATGC
>DATHNU010001071.1:0-8901 GCA_035485695.1 Reyranella sp.
TTCAGGCGCGGATGGGAGTCGGTCATGGGCGCGCCCATGCGCTCGCCGAAGAGCTGCGCCATGTAGAAGGCGATGTCGGCATAGGAATAGCTGCCGGCCAGCCATTCTCCTGTGCCAAACCCCTTCTCTATTTCGTCATAGAACGAAGCGGCGGCGGCGCGCGCTTCGATCGCGGCCGGATCGTCGGGCGTAGCCTGCAGGCCCATCAGACGGACGACGGGCGGGAAATAAACCTCGTCGGACTTGTGCTCGAGCAGGCGTGCGCGGGCGCGCGCCTTGGGCTCCGCGGGCCACAGCGCCGGCTCGGGCTTCACGGTTTCGAAATATTCGAAGATCTGCGTCGAGTCGAAGAGCTCCAGATCCTCGTCGATCAGCACCGGCACCTGGCGCTTGGGATTGATGCGCAGCACCTCGGGATGCTTGGGCTGATAGAGCGTCTTCATCTCGAAGGGCACCATGACCAGCTCGACATCGAGCCCCTTCTCATGGGCTGCAATCTCGGCCTTGGCGCCGAACATGCTGAGCGGTCCGGAATAGAGCTTCATGGCCAAAACGCTAACATGTCCTTGCCGACCACCGCGCACGACCTAAGCTAGGTCTGGATAACAAAGTCTCTCATGCTTTTGCTGACGCTGGTCGCGCTCTGCGCCCCCGCCACCGCCGAGGACACGAAGGTCTGCGGCGCGCCGGCGGCGCTGGCTGACGGTTGGACCATCGCTCCGCAGGCCGACCTCGGCCTCGACCCGGCCAAGCTCTGCGAGCTCGACTCGTTCATCGCGCAATGGCCAGCGGCCAACAACCATGCCGTCGTCGTGGTGCGCAAGGGCAAGCTCGCGATGGAGCGCTACTTCAGCGGCGCCGACGAGCGCTGGGGCAGCCCGCTCGGCACCGTGCAGTACGCGGCCGACGTCAAGCACGACCTGCGGTCGATCTCCAAGAGCGTGACCTCCCTGCTGGTCGGCATCGCCCGCGGCGAGGGCAAGTTCCCGGCCCTCGACTCCTCCGCCATCGACTTCTTTCCCCAGTACGCCAGCCTGAAGACCACCGACAACGCGCGCATTACCTTCGCCGACTTCATCACCATGTCGTCGGGCCTGGCATGGGACGAATCGCTGCCCTACAGCAATCCGGCCAACAGCGAGCGCCGGCTGATCGATGCCGCCGACCCGATCAAATACGTGTTCGAGCAGCGGCTCGTGGCGCGGCCCGGCGAAGTCTACAACTACAACGGCGGCGGCACGACCGTGCTGGCTGCCGCCGTCGCCAAGGCGACCGGGCAGCGTCTCGACGACTACGCGCGCGACAGGCTGTTCTCGCCGCTCGACATCACCGATTACGAATGGGTCAAGCTGCCCTTCGCCGAGGGCTCTCCGCCGGCCGCAGCTTCGGGCCTACGCCTGCGGGCACGCGACAGCGCCAAGCTCGGACAGATCCTGCTGAGCGACGGCGCGTGGCAGGAAAAGCAGGTCCTGCCCAAGGGCTGGGCCGCGGACTCGATCAAGCCGCGCATCAACGGCGAGGGCCTCTATTTCTACGGCTATCAATGGTGGCTCGGCCGCAGCTTCCGCAACGGCGCCGAACTCACCTGGGCGGCGGGTGTCGGCTATGGCGGCCAGCGGCTCTACGTCGTGCCGGCGCTCGACCTCGTGGTCATGGTGAACGCCGGCCACTACAGCAGTCCTCTGCAAGGCGTGATCCCGCTCGGCATCTTCACCCGGGTCGTGCTGCCGGCGGTGAAGAACTAAACGCTACATCAGCACGAACATGGCGATCGCGGCCGCCGCCATGACCGCCGTCGCGGCCCAGCCGAATACGAGCTGCCAGGACGAGGCGGTGAAGTCGCCCATCAGCTTGCGCCGGCTGGCCATAATCATCATCGCCACCATGATCGGCACGACGATGACTCCGTTCAGCACGGCGCTCCAGATCAGCGCCTTGATCGGATCGAGCGGCGAGAAATCGACCGCGATGCCGACCACGATGGCGATGGCGATCACGATGTAGAACGGCCGCGCCTCGGCCAGCGGCCGCTCGAGACCCGTCCGCCAGCCGCGCGCTTCGGCGACGGCATAGGCCACCGAGCCCGCCAGGACCGGGATGGCCAGCAGGCCCGTGCCGATCAGACCGAGGCTGAACAGGAAGAATGCGGCATTGCCGGCGATCGGCTTCAGCGCCTCGGCTGCCTGCTCGGCCGTCTGGATGTCGGTCTTGCCCGCGGCGTGCAAGGTCACGGCCGTGGTCAGCATGATGAAGAAGGCGATCGAGTTGGAGATCCCCATGCCGACCCAGGTTTCCCAGCCGATGCGATTGAGTTCGCTTTTCGCCTGCTCGGGCCGATCGATCAGCGGACCGGCGTCGGGATCGGCCTCCTCATCCTCGACCTCCTGCGAGCTCTGCCAGAAGAAGAGATAGGGGCTGATGGTGGTGCCGAATATCGCTACGACCAGCGTGAGGGAGTCTCCGGACAGCTCGAACTTCGGCACAAAGGCGCCAACCACCACCGCATGCCAGTCGATCTTCACCGTGAACACCACGCCGACATAGGCCAGCAGCGAAAAGGTGAACCATTTCAGCAGCCCGACGTAACGATGGTAGGGGATGAACACGACCGCGATCAGCGAAAAGGCCGCGAAAGCAAACGTATAAAGGTGCGGGCTGCCGAGGCCGGTCATCAGCTTGGCGGCCGCCCCCATGGCGGCGAGGTCGGCGCCGAGATTGATGGTATTGGCGATGAACAGCAGCAGCACCAGCCCGCTCACCACGCTGCGCGGAAACACCTGCACCATGTTGCCGGCAAGGCCGCGGCCGGTGACGCGGCCGATGCGCGCGCTGACCGATTGCACCGCAACCATCAGCGGCCAGGTCAGCACCACCGTCCATAAGAGATTGAAGCCGCCCTGCGCGCCCGCTTGCGAGTAGGTGGCGATGCCGCTCGGATCGTCGTCCGCCGCGCCCGTGATCACGCCGGGCCCCAGCCGCTTGAACAGGCCTTCGAGGCTCAGCCGGCCAGCAAGGCGGGATTGCGCGACTGTCATTGTGTGGAGCGAAACGGTCTCGGACCGTCATAGGTTCCGATGTAGCTCATGTGAGTCACCAGCCCGATGCCTTCGCGCCACAGGTGAAGCGCGATGCCGGGCGGTTCCATCATCATCGACAGCGGCGCCTTGTCGTGCAGGTCGAGCGTCGCCTGGTGCGCCGTGCTGGGCGCGATCGAGGCCATGGTGCCGGCCCAGCGCATCTGGATGGGCCGGTGGACGTGGCCGCACATCACGCGTTCGACATTGTCGTGCCGGCGCACGAGCGCAGCCAGGCGCTCGCCGCCCTCGTTCAGTTTGACGTTGTCGAAGGCGTCTATGCCGCAGTCGAACGGCGGATGATGCATGAACAGGATCGTCGGCCTGTCGCTTTCGGCGAGCCGCGCCTCCAGCCAGTCGAGCCGCTCGCGGCACAAGGCGCCGTATCCCTTGCCCGGCACCAGGGTATCCAGCGCGACCAGCCGCACCGGCAGGCCCTCGATCGTGTACTGCAGGAAGCCGGTTCGCGGCAGGTAGGCGTGATCGGCGAAGGCTTCGCGCAACGCATCGCGCGCATCATGGTTGCCGGGAATCAGGTGGACCGGCATGGCAAGCGGCGCCAGCAGTCGCCGCAGACGGGCGTATTCCTCCGGCTTGCCGCGCTCGACCAGATCGCCGGTGGCGAGCACGACATCGGGCGGCGGATCGAGCGCGGCGACATGCGCCACGGCCCGTTCGAGGAAGCTCGCGGTATCGATGCGGCCGTAGAGCAGCTCACCCTCGGCTTTCACATGCATGTCGGAGATCTGGGCGATCAGCATGGCACACCTTCCGTCGTCCTGAGCGTAGCGAAGGACCTCATGGCATTCGAGCGGGCACACCGGTGGCAATCGCCATGAGATCCTTCGCTTCGCTCAGGATGACGGCGGGGGTGACTGGCCGACATTCGTATCAGCCTCGAAAACCGTTCACGATCGGGTAGCGCCGCTCCTTGCTGATCAGGCGCGAGGTGATCTTGACGCCGGGCGGTGCCTGGCGGCGCTTGTATTCGGCGCCTTCGAGCAATCGCCATACGCGCTCCACGGTGGCGCGGTCATGGCCTTCCGCCGCCAGCTCCTCGGCGCCGAGGTCGCGTTCGATCAGGCCCTTCAGGATGGCGTCGAGAACCGGATAGGGCGGCAGCGAGTCCTCGTCCTTCTGGTCGGCGCGCAGCTCGGCCGAGGGCGGCTTGGTGATGATGCGCTCGGGGATCACCTTGCCCTTCGGGCCGAGCGCGCCCTCGGGCAAATGCGCGTTGCGCCAGCGGCAGAGCTCGAACACCGTGGTCTTGTAGACGTCCTTCAGGACATTGTAGCCGCCGGCCATGTCGCCGTAGAGCGTGGCGTAGCCCATCGCCATCTCCGACTCGTTGCCGGTCGTCACCACCATGCCGCCGAGCTTGTTCGACACCGCCATCAGGGTAACGCCGCGGGCGCGACTCTGTATATTCTCTTCCGTGACATCTTCTTTACGGTTGCCGAACAGCGGCAGAAGCATCTCGCGGAACGCAGCCATCGCGGGCTCGATGCTGACGACGTCGTACCGGATCCCAATCGCCTGGGCGCAAGCCTTGGCATCTTCGAGCGAGTGGGCGCTGGTGTAGGGCGACGGCATCATCAGCGTGTGCACACGCTTCGGGCCCAGCGCATCGGCGGCGACGGCAGCCGTCAGCGCCGAGTCGACGCCGCCCGACAGGCCGATCAACACCGAGGGAAAGCCGGTCTTGTTCACATAGTCGCGCAGGCCCAGCATCATCGCCTGGTAGATCGATTCGATGTCGCTGAGCTCGGGCGCGATCGCAGCCGGCTGGCATTCCCAGCCCGCACCGCGTCCTGGGGCACCGCGGCGGAACTCGACCGTCGCCACCTCCTCGCGGAACGAGGCGAGCTTGGCCTTGAGCGCGCGGTCGGCGCCCAGCACGAACGAACCGCCGTCGAAGATCAATTCGTCCTGGCCACCGACCTGATTGACATAGACGAAGGGCAGGCCGCTTTCGACCACGCGATGGACGCCGAGCTGCACGCGTATGTCGGTCTTGCCCACTTCATAGGGTGAGCCGTTGGGCACCAGCAGGATCTCGCCGCCGGTCTCGGAGATGCATTCGACGACGTCGGCCGTCCACACGTCCTCGCAGATCGGCACGCCGAGGCGCACGCCGTTGAAGACCAGCGGACCCGGCATGGGGCCGGGTGCGAACACGCGCTTCTCATCGAACACGCCATAGTTGGGCAGATCGACCTTGTAGCGCTTGCCGACGATCTCGCCCTTGTCGAGGCAGATGATGGCGTTGTGCAGCTTGTCGCCTTCGCGCCAGGGTGTGGTGACGAACAACGCCGGGCCGCCGTCCTGCGTGTCGGCGCGCAACGCCTCGACCGCCTCGTGGCAGCGCTTCTGGAACGCCGGCTTCAGCACCAGATCCTCCGGTGGATAGCCGGAGAGCACCAGTTCCGAGGTCAGCACCAGCTCGGCACCCTGCTTCTTCGCTTCGGCGCGCGCCGCCCGCACCTTGGCGAGGTTGCCGTCGACATCGCCGACCTTGGGATTGAGCTGGGCGAGCGCGACCTTGAGGGAATCGATCATGACGAGGTGCTACCTATTATGCTCCAAAAGAGCATATAAGATTATGCTACTTACGAGCATAACTCAACATCTCGTCCGTCACGCCTCACCTCGCCGCCACGGCCTCGATCTCGACCAGCATGCCAGGATCGGCCAGACCGGCCACGATCAGCAGGGTCGAGGCCGTATAGGGCGGCGCGGGGAAGAAGCGGTCGCGGACCGCGCGATAGGGTACGATGAAACGGCTGTCGGTCAGGAAGGTCGTGATCTTGACGATGTCGCCCAAGCCCATGCCGCCGCTCTTCAGCACCTGGGCGATGTTCTTCCAGACCTGCTCGACCTGCTTGTCGATGCCCACCTGGAGCTTGCCGCGCGAATCGACGCCGACCTGGCCCGAGACGTAGAGCAACCTGGCGCCCTGCGGCACCTCGGCGCCGAGGCTGTACTTGCCCGCGAGCGAGACCGTCTTTGGATTGTGGAACTTGATGGCCATGATCCTCTCCCCCATCTATTAGTCTGTCATCGTGAGTGTAGCGAAGGATCCCATGCCGGTGGCAAGCGGCGATGAGGTCCCTTCGGCGACGCTCAAGACGACAAGAACCCATTCGGACAGTATGACGTCAAGCGCCAAGACAGTGCACATCATCGGCGGCGGCCTCGCAGGCTCGGAAGCGGCGTGGCAGGTCGCGTCGGCCGGCGTGCCCGTGGTGCTGCATGAGATGCGGCCGATGCGCGGCACCGAGGCGCATCTTACGGAAAACCTCGCCGAGCTCGTCTGCTCCAACTCCTTCCGCTCCGACGATTCCGCCAACAACGCGGTCGGCCTGCTGCACGAGGAGATGCGGCGCGCCGGCTCGCTGATCATGCGCGCGGCCGATGCCCACAAGCTGCCGGCGGGCGGCGCGCTCGCCGTCGACCGCCACGGCTTCTCCGCTGCCGTCCAGCAGGCCTTGCTCGCCCATCCGCTGGTCGAGCTCAGGCGCGAGGAAATAGCCGGCCTGCCGCCCGACGGTTGGGACAGCGTGATCGTGGCCACCGGCCCCCTCACCTCGCCGGCGCTGGCCGAGGCGATCCGCACACTGAGCGGCGAGGAATCGCTCGCCTTCTTCGACGCCATCGCGCCCATCGTCCATCATGAGAGCATCGATCTCTCCATCGCCTGGAAGCAGTCGCGCTACGACAAGGGCGGGCCGGCCGGCGACGGCGCGGATTATCTCAACTGCCCGCTCGACAAGGACGAGTACGACGCCTTCGTCGCGGCACTCCTGGCCGGCGACAAGACCGAGTTCAAGGAGTGGGAGCACAACACGCCCTATTTCAACGGTTGCCAGCCGATCGAGGTGATCGCCGCCAGCGGACCGCAGACCCTGCGCTTCGGCCCGATGAAGCCGGTCGGCCTGCGCGATCCGCGCACCGGCCATCGCCCGTGGGCCGTGGTGCAGCTCCGCCAGGACAACGCGCTCGGCACCTTGTGGAACATCGTGGGTTTCCAGACCAAGCTGAAGCACGGCGAGCAGACGCGGCTCTTCCGCACCATCCCCGGCCTGCAGAACGCCGAGTTCGCGCGCCTGGGCGGGCTGCACCGCAACACCTTCCTCAACAGCCCGCGGCTGCTCGACAGCACATTGCGGCTGAAGGCCATGCCGCGGCTGCGCTTCGCCGGCCAGATCACAGGCTGTGAGGGCTATGTTGAAAGCGCCGCCGTCGGCCTCCTGACCGGCAAGTTCGCCGCCGCTGAGCGAATGGGCGCCGCGCCGGCTGCGCCGCCGGCGACGACGGCCATGGGCGCGTTGCTGGGCCATATCACCGGCGGCGCGGATGCGGCGACCTTCCAGCCGATGAACGTCAATTTCGGCCTGTTCCCGCCGATCGACGGGGCCTTCCGCGGCAAGGAACGCAAGCAGGCGCTCAGCGCGCGCGCCTTGCGCGATTTCGATCGGTGGCTCGCGCCGACGCCGCTCGCGGCGGAATGATTTCCCGTCTTCGCGCGCAAGATAATTCTTTCGCGCCGTAGGGAGGCCCGAATTTCGGGGCGGTCTTGGCATTTCCGCAATTTCCGCAAGCGCACCGTCAATCGGGACGGCAATGCCAGCACTGCAGGCAAACGCTCGCGGGCCGACAAACGGCTGGGCTGCCGTCGATCTCTCGATGGGAATGAGCAGGATGCCGACCTCGCGGCGTGAGATCCGGCCTATCCAGAACACAACGTTGCGCACCGGAGTGACGCGGGAACGCAGCTCACGGGGCAATGGCTGATACTCCTGCAAGGGTGTACATATATTTAAGTGACACTTTTATAATGTCAAGCATCACTTTTGGATGGCCCACGGCCGGAAATCGAATTTTCGGGCGCCATAGCGCCCGAAAATGCCGTTTCGGCCAGCGCCCCTCACCTCAGCCTCTTCCCCAAGGGGGGCTATCGCATGTGGCGAATCCCCGTCGTCTCGACCGAAGCGCGAAGCGCGGAGTGGAGAGACCTTCTCTCCACGATAAGCGGCTTATCGCGGAGAGAAGGTCTCTCCACTCGGGACGGAGCCTGCCCCGAGCGAAGTCGAGGGGGCCCTCGGTCGAGACGACGGGAGCGCCCTGCGCCCCGGATCTCTCCACTCGTCAGGAAGTGGCGTGATGGCATCATGAGATAAGCTCGCGCGTCGTTTGCAGGGCGCATGCTACCTAATGCTGCATGAGTCCTGCTGACCGCCACACGATGATGCTGGTTGGGCCGATCGTGCCCACCATCCTGGCGCTGGCGGCGCCCAACGTGCTGAACGTCGCCATGCAGAGCCTAGTCAGCATCTCCGACAGCTGGTTCGTGAGCCAGCTCGGCATCATCGACCTCGCAGCCCTTGCCCTGGTCTTCCCGACCCAGATGGCGCTGGGCCAGATGTCGGCCGGCGCCATGGGCGGCGGCATCTCCTCGTCGGTGGCCCGCGCCCTGGGCTCGGGTGACCGCGCGGCGGCCGAGGCGGCGGCCGCGCACGCCCTGGTCATTGCGCTGGGCATGGCGGCGCTGTTCGCCATTGTCTTCGTGGGCTTCGGGCGGACGATCTACGGCGCGCTGGGCGGCAGCGGCCGCGCGCTGGACGGCGCCGAGGCCTTCGCCTCGGTCCTGTTCCTCGGCTGCTTCGCGCACTGGATCGCCAACTCCATGGCCTCGGTGCTGCGCGGCACCGGCGACATGAAGACGCCGGGCCTGGCGCTCGTGTTCGGCAGCGCGATCCAGATTCCGCTCACCGGCGCACTCACCTTGGGCTGGTTCGGCCTCCCCAAACTCGGCATCCAGGGACCG
>DATHNU010001072.1:0-2867 GCA_035485695.1 Reyranella sp.
AGTATCTCTTCGTCAACGGCCGGCCGGTGCGCGACAAGCTCCTGGCCGGCGCGGTGCGCGGGGCCTACCAGGATTTCCTGGCGCGCGATCGCCATCCCATGGTGGCGCTGTTCCTCGAGGCGCCGACCGGCATGGTCGACGTCAATGTCCATCCCGCCAAGACCGAGGTGCGCTTCCGCGACGCCGGCATCGTGCGCGGTCTGATCGTCGGCGCGCTCCGCACCGCGCTTGCCGCCGCCGGCCATCGCGCCAGCACGACCGTCTCCGATGCCGCCCTGGGCGCGTTCCGGCCACATACGGGTTATTCGTCGGCATTGCCGCTCGGAAGCAGAGGGGGTGGCGGAGGCGGCCTGTCGTCGATCCCGCGCGGTCTGGCCGAGGCCGCGGCACAATTCATGGCGCCGCTCGGCGCACCGTCGGCGCGCGTGGAGGCCGAGAGCGCCAACGGCAACGGCGCCCACTATCCGCTGGGCGTGGCGCGCGCGCAGCTGCACGAGACCTATATCGTGGCTCAGACCGACCAGGGCGTCGTGATCGTCGATCAGCACGCGGCCCACGAGCGTCTGCTGCATGAGCGGCTGAAGGACCAGCTCGAGGCCGACGGCGTGAAGCGCCAGGCGCTGCTGCTGCCCGAGGTCGTCGATGTGGGCGAAGACGGTGCGCGGCGGCTGGCGGCGCGCGCGGCCGAGCTGGCCGAGATGGGCCTGGTGCTGGAGCCGTTTGGCCTGGGCGCCGTGGTGGTGCGCGAGACGCCCGCGGTGCTGGGCGAGGTCGATATCCAGGGGCTGGTACGCGATCTCGCCGACGAGCTGGCCGAGCTGGGCGATCACCTGTCGCTCAAGGAGAAGGTCGAGGAGGTGTGCGGTACGCTCGCCTGCCACACTTCGGTGCGCGCCGGCCGGCGGCTCAGCGTCGAGGAGATGAACGCGCTGTTGCGCCAGATGGAGGCGACGCCGCACTCCGGCCAATGCAATCACGGCCGCCCGACCTATGTCGAGCTCAAGCTGGCGGACATCGAGCGGTTGTTCGGCAGACGATGACGCGGCTTCTCATTGCCTTGGCCTTGCTGTCGATCGTCGGTGCTGCTCAAGCGCAGACCCGGACGCCGGCTTCCCCGCTTGCGCCGCCGCAAGGCAACGCCGAGCCGGTGCCGACCTCCGCCCTCGACGGCAACTGGCGCGGCACCAGCGACGGCGGTTCGTGCAACGCGCCGCTCGACTACGTGCTCACCATCGAGAACGGCTTCGTCGACGGCTCGGCCACCGACACTACCGCGCGCGGACCGGTGCCCAACACGCATCACGGGCCGCCGCCGGCGCCAACACCCGGCCTGTGGCAGATCCACGGCGTGGCCAAGAACAGCGGGCCTTTCTCGCTGCTGAGCGTCGCCTCGGTGAAGGGCAGCGACCGCCGCGAGGGCAAGCTCTCGGCGCAGAGCGACGGCGGCGCGCTCGTGGTCAGCGAGACCAGCGGCTGCCGGCGTACGGCGCGGCTGGCGCGACGCTAGTCTTGTGCCGCCACGACCGCCTCGCAGGCGATCCGTTCCTCGACTCCGGCGAGCAGGCGGAAGAAGGCGTCCTGCGGTTTTTCCAGCACGAACATCGCCTTGGCATCGAGGCCGAGATTGAGTCCGCGCAGCACGGCGCCGCTCACGCCATGGCCGACCACGACGGTGCGCGTCGCCGAGGCCACGATATCGGCCAGCACGGCGGCGGAGCGCCGGCGCAACTCGAAATGCGTCTCGCCGCCCGGCGGCGAATAGCCGTGCGGGTCGGCGCGCCAGTCGGCGAGCGCCGTGGGATGCGTAACTTCGATTTCCTTCCAGCTGAACCCCTCCCACTGGCCGTAGCTGAGCTCGGCCAGGCGCGGATCGTCGCGCCACGCGCCGGCATCGAGGCCGAGCTCACGGCCGATGATCTCCGATGTCTCGCGCACGCGGCCGAGGGGGCTCCTGAGGAAGATCGTGGGCCCCGCCGCGCGCGCGAGCTCCGCCCTGAGCGTGCGGCCCATCGCCAGCGCCTGCGCGCGGCCGCGCTCGGTGAGCGGTGAATTCTTGGTGCCCTGCATGCGCCGCTCGGTGTTCCACGCGGTCTCGCCGTGGCGCAGCATGTAGAGCGGGACGGAGAGCGTCATGACGCGTGCCTCAGGATGACGATTTTGGCCGCGCCGTAGCGCCGCTCGTCGATCGCTGCAAAGCCCACCGGCGGCACGATGTCCTCATTGTGCGCCAGTTCGACGGTGACGACGGCGCCCGGCGCCACCCATCCGGCCTGCGCCAGTGCCGCCAGCGCGGGAGCGGCCTGGCCCGAGCGATAGGGCGGGTCGAGGAAGACGAGATCGCACGGATCGCGTCCAGGCGGCGGCCGCGTGGCGTCGCCGCGCACGACCTTGGCCGCCTCCGTCTCGCCCAGCTTGGCGACGTTCTCGCCGATCAGGCGGGTCGCCTTGGCATCGTTGTCGAGGAACGTGACGTGCGCCGCGCCGCGCGACAGCGCCTCCAGGCCGAGCGCGCCCGTGCCGGCGAAGGCGTCGAGCACGCGCGCGTCGATGAGCGGCGAGGTGCCGTCCTCGCGCCACTTGGCATGCATCAGGATGTTGAACAGCGCCTCGCGGGCGCGGCTCGCGGTCGGGCGCGTGGCATCGCCTTCGGGCGCCATCAGCGCCCGGCCGCGATGCTTGCCGCCCACGATCTTGAGCATCAGTGCCGTCGCTTCCTGGAGGGGGATCGCGGCTGCGGCTTGGCCCAGCCTGCCTTGCGCGGTGGGCGCTTGACGCCCAGCAGGTTGTCGAGCGCCTGCGCCGGGATCTCGTCGCACAGCCCTTGTGTCAGCTCGCCCAGATGAAACGGCCCGAAGGCGATCCTGATC
>DATHNU010001073.1:0-6236 GCA_035485695.1 Reyranella sp.
ATCGCCACGCCGGTGGTGAAATGGGCGACCGAAGTGAATCGCGTCGAGGACCTGCCGCGCATCCTGCGCCGGGCCGCCAAGGTGGCGACCACGGCGCCGACCGGCCCGGTCTTCATCTCGCTGCCCGGCGACATCCTGAACAACGAGGCGGCGCTCGATCTCGGCCACTCAACCCGCGTCGATACGGCGGTTCGGCCCTCCGACGCCGCCCTGGAGCAGCTCGCCAGGCGCCTCCTCGGCGCCAAGAAACCGGTCATCCTGGCCGGCCACGAGATCGCCACATCGGACGCCTTCGCCGAAGCAGCTGCGCTGGCTGAAACTCTGGGCGCGCCGGTGCTGCAGCAGACGGTGGTGCACGGCGCGCACTTCCCGTCGGAGCATCCCGCCTTCATCGGCTCGCTCAACCGCGATCAGAAATACGTGCGCCACGTGCTCTCCGACTACGACCTGATGTTCTGCGTCGGCTCCGATGTGCTCAAGATGTCGGTGCTGAGCGAGGTCGAACCGCTGCCGGACACGACGAAAGTCGTGATGGTCGGCCTGCGCGACTGGGAGATGGGCAAGAACTTCCCGGCCGAGATTGCGCTCCGCGCCGACGTGAAGGAGACGCTGAAGGCGCTGGTGCCTTTACTGAAGAAGCTGGGCGGCCCGTCGCTCGCCGAGCTCGCCAAGGCCTCGCTCGCCGAGATCGCTCCGCGCAACTGGGCGGCGCAGCGCGCGGCCCGCAAGGCCAAGGTCCCAACGCCGCCGGCGGAGAAGCCGCTGCCGGCCGAATGGCTGATGATGCGCCTGTCGGAGAGCCTGCCCGGCGACGCCATCATCGTCGACGAGGGTCTCACCAGCGCGGGCAGCCTTTTGAGCTACTTCCCATTCCGCGACTGCAATAGCTTCTTCGGCAATGTGAGCGGCGGCATCGGCTGGGGCATCGCTGCCGCGGTCGGCGTGCAGATCGCCGAGCCCAGGCGGCGCGTCGTGGCGCTGATCGGCGACGGCAGTGCCATGTATTCCATTCAGGCGCTATGGACCGCCGCCAACCAGAAACTGCCGATGACGTTCCTGATCTGCAACAACGGCGGCTACCAGATCCTCAAGAACCGCCTGAAGGCCTTCCACGGCAACGACAAGCCGATCGGCATGGACTTCAAGGACCCGCCGATCGACGCCACCGCGCTCGCGCAGGGCTTCGGCGTGCCGGCCGAGCGCGTCGACACGGCGGCCGGCTTCGACGCGGCGCTGGCCAAGTCGCTGGCCAGACGAGACGGGCCGACATTGATCGAGGTGATGGTGAGGAGTTGACAGACGGAAGCGTGTCTCACGGCTCGTGGTCAAGCCTCACCAGCAACGTGAATTCCCGCATGCCGTAGCCTCCGACAACCTCGACCGCGCAGCCAAGCGTTTGCTGACAGAACGAGGTCCAGCGCGCCGGATCCGCGCGATACAGCCCCTCCGTCGCCGTGCCGTCCCGCCTTTCAGCCATGAAGTTGACGGCAAAACCACGACGGCTCGACGCGTGCATGCGGCGCAGGGTATCGGCGACGAATTCCTCCCAGAGATCACGCGGGTGATCGAGCATGACGTTCATGACGCCGCTCGCCACGGCGTAATCGGCCACTCGTGGACTGTCGTTTCCGACAACGAAGCGCCGGCCGGGCGTGCCGCGATGGCGGCGCCGGGCGCGGCTGATCATGGCCGGTGACAGATCGACGCCGAGATAATCGACTTCGGCTTCGGGATGCCGCCAGGCCAGGAACCCGACCAGCGCACCATAACCGCAACCGACATCGTTCAACGAAAACGGCTGGCTGAAATCACACAGCTTCAGCAGCTGAACGAAGCGCAATTGCTGCGTCGCGGTGCAAGTCCAGTCGACGCCGCGCGGACTGGCGCCGTGGCGGGAGATCTTGTCCGCATAGTAAGCCTCGATCCGGGCATGCACCGAACGCAAGGTGTCCATCTCGGCCTGACCGGCAGGGCAGACATCAGGGGCTACAGCCGCCGAATCAGGTCGCGCCGTCAAGTTGTCCTGTTACCGGACGGGAATGATGGGAACGGAAATGACTATATGCTCGGCCGTCGAGTGGAGAGCCGCATGGCCCCTGGTGACGAGCACCCGATGATCGTCGCTGTCCAGGTGATGCTTATAAAACATCGGCAACGGATTTGGTGACTCGAGATTCTCCTGAAAGGCCTTCACCAGCCGGTCATGACCGTTGACCCCCTCCAAATCTGAGGGAAGCGTTCTCAAATATCTGTCCGTCCAATGGTGCCACCGCGGACGCTCCGCCGGATCCGAGGCCTTGATATTCAAGAGCTGCCAGCTGCGGTGCAAGCCGTGCTCCGAAGAAAATATCTTGAATTCCCGCTGCAGCGCCGCCATTTCTGCGATCGATTCTCCAGCCTCGAACCGCTCGTTGATTTTTCCAATCACGTCGCGCGTGGCGCTGTCGCTGACCAATCCGCCCATGTTGTCCCCCCTTGGAATGTTGCGCACCTGATCCGGCGATCGAAAGCCGGCATTTCAGACAATCAACTCGCAGTTGCTCGGCCCCTTCAGTGCAGGCGGGTTTCCATGTCGGTCCGCAGCGTTTGCAGCCGGGCCGTCAGCAGGGTTGCACCCGTCACACGAATAAGGTCCTCAGCCCGAGCAAGATACTGTTGGGCCTCCGGATTTACAACCCCGCCGTTGCCGACCGCTATCCCCGCTCCTTGCACCATAGTCGCCAGGCACTCCGCGATACGGTGGTGGCGATCGCGCGCCATCGCGATGGCGGCCTGAGCAGTTTTCGCGGCATCGTCGAAGAGGCCACTGCCATATTGGGCGTAGCTCAGCTCGGCCAGCAGGTGCGTTTGGTATTCGCGCCCGGCGTTGGCCCGTGCCGCGAAATCCAGACCGGCCTGAAGATCGCGCACCGCGCCGGCGCAGTCATCGGAGGCGGTTTTGGCACGGGCCGTCGCGAAGAGCGCATAAACATTGAGATACGGAATGTCCGATTGGTCCGCGTAGGCCCTGATTCGCCCGGCGTGCCGATGCGCGGCGACAGGATCATTTCGATGGCAGGCAAGGTGGACCGATGTGAGGTGCGCGATGCACTGAACGACGGGGGCCTCCCGTTTCGTCCCCTCTGCCTGGAACGCTTCGGCAAGCAGGACAGCTGCCTCGTCGAACCGGCCAAGCCACACCAGGAGCTGGGCTTTCAGGCAGCTGATCCAGAGCTCGACATCGAACGACGTGTAAGGCGGCGAGTCGAGACCGACAATTCCATTGATGCCCTGGCGCCGGCGAATAGCCATCGTCCTGAGGGCGGCATCGGCGGCGGCTTCTGCCTTCGACAGAAAGCCGCTCATCCAATGCGCCTGCGACAGGCAGCCCTGGATCGTGGCGATCCGGCCGAGGTCGGTTGCCGGCATCGCCAGCGCTTCTTCCATCAGGGCGGCATAGGCATCCGCCGAGCCGGTCGAGGCCTTGAAGCGGCCATACTGCATCAGCACTTCCGGCCCTGCCTCGTCGTCGGCAAACTCGCGCGCATAGCGCAGGGCTTCGTCCGCATAGGGGTCGGCTTCGTCGGCCGTCATGCCGACCCGCCATCCGAACGCGAGAACCGAAGCGCTGGCTAGGGCGCGCATCATCTCGACGTCCTTGGGCCCAGGCTGGGAGCCGAGAAGCTGGCGGGTTTTCTTCGACTGCCGGAAGGCTTCGCCTGCGTTGGTCCGACCGATCCAGGTTGCCGAGCGAATAAGCTGCCGCGCGGCGGCCGTCATCTTTCCGGCCGCCTCGTAATGATGGGACAGCAAGCCGGCGAATTCGTCGAGGTAGCCCCAGTCGCTTTGCGCAATCGCATCCGCGACCGCGGCGTGCAGCGAGATCCTGCGCGACCGAAGCTGCATCGCGTAGCCGACCTCCTGGATCAGCGGATGGCGAAACGCGAAACCCGGTCCCTGAACCGTGGTGCTGGCCTTGATCAGATCGAGATCGCAGAGATGGCCGAACAGTTCCCGCGCCTCTCCTTCTGAAATTCCAGCGACCTCGCGCGCCAGGTCCGCCGGAAATTCCTTGCCGATCACGGCGCCGACCTGCAGCAAGGTTTTTTCACGCTCCGGCAGGGTGTCGAGGCGCGCGCCGATCGCGGCCTCGATCGTCGGCGGCAGGACCGGTTCATGCCATTCCGATGAAGCCAGCCGATAGTGGCCGCGCTCTCCGGTCAGGACGCCGCTTCGCGCGAGAGCCCGAACCAGCTCCTCGGCGAAGAACGGGTTGCCGTCGCTTTGCCGGGCAACATGCGAGATCATTTGCTCCAGCTTCGGGTCGTCGCCGGTCAGATCGCGGACCAGCCCGTCGATATCGCCCCTGTCCAGCTCGGCCAGCGGCAACTGGCGATAATGCGGAAGGGCGAGCCAGGGGCACGGCCAAGTCGGCCGGTAGTTCAGCACGACGACGAAGTTGGTGCCGCTCGCCGCCTTGACGATGCTTTCCAGGAAGTCCTGGCTGGGCTCATCCAGCCAGTGCAGGTCCTCGAAGATGATCACCGACGTGCGCGGCCCGGCCGCCTTGACCATGCGCTGGACGACGCTGAGCAGACGGCCCCGCCTGGCCTTCGGGTCGATGTTCTGGCCCTCCAATTCCGGCACTGGCAAGCCGAGAAAATCTGCCAAAAACGGCAGGTCGTCGACGAAGGATGGATCGAGCGCGAGGAGCTTCTCCTCGATTTGCCGGCGTGCCGTTGCCGCTTCCATCGGGGGTGTGATGCGGAACAGGGCACGCATCAGCTCGAGGACCGGCAGCAGCGGGGTCGCCTTGCCAAAGATGTGGGCCCGCGCTTCGAAAACATCGACCTGGCGCGCGCGGCACCATTCGCTGAACTCGTAGCACAGGCGGCTCTTGCCGATGCCAGGGACGGCCACGATGCCGATGGCACTGCCGGCCCCTTGCTCGGCGTCCAGCAAGGCACGCTTGAGAATCCCGAGCTCCCGCTCCCGCCCGCGCATCTGCACCAGGCTCTCGTCCCGGAACCGGTCGCTGGCGACCCCCGGTTTCAGCCCGAGTAGGCGAAAGACCTCGATCGGCATCGCAATGCCCTTGAGCACGCGCGTGCCTGCCGGGCGCGTGTCGCAATAGGCACCGACCAGCTCGCGGCAGGCGCCGCTCAGGAGGATCCCCCCGGGTTCCGCCGCCTGCTCGATGCGGTTGGCGATATGCAGCGTTATGCCCTGCGCTTCCTGGGACGACCCCGCATTCAACGCGCCGGCGACCACTTCGCCCGAGTGAAGCCCGACCCTGGTCCTGATCGGGCTGGGCTGCGAGGCCATGGCTTCCTGAATGGCGATGGCGGCCTGGCAGGCCAGGAGCGCGTGCCCTTCCTGCGCACGTGGAGCGCCAAAAATCGCTTTGAGGCCGTCGCCAAGCTTGCCGAGAACCGTCCCGTCGAATCGCTGGACCGCCTGTGCCATGGCGTCGACCGCAGGTTGGAGGCGGCCGACCGCTTCCTCAGCATCGAGGCCGGCAATCATTTCGGTGGAGCCGACGATATCGGCGAACAGCACGGTGGCTTGCTTGCGTTCGCCGTGCGGCTCGACGACGGACAAGGGTGCAATGCGGGGAGCGCCACACCAGCCGCAGAAACGTGCCGCCGGATGGCAACCCCGCCCGCACGCCGCGCAGACGACCTCCAGCGCGACGCCGCAGTTCGTGCAGAACTTGCTGCCTGGCGCGTTATCGGTCGCGCAATTGGCACACTGCATGGCAAGCTCGCTGCTTATCCGAGATCGAATACTACCGTAGCGGGCGTGCTTCCCGTTGGTAAGCGCGCACTGGTTGATTCGTGCTGCACTCTACTCTACCGATAGCTGCTGCCGACCATCGGCGTGCATGCGCCGTGGCCGAAGCGAAGTCCCGATGTTCGCGGTGCAGGACCGGTGACGCGGCGCAGATGGACAAAAAGACGACTTCTCCTCAGACTGTCGACATCTGGCGTGGGAAGAAACCGGCTCGTTGGCTCGATAGCCTCGCGATTCGCCCCACCGGCGCGATGGGTGCGGCTCATGCGACCTCTTGCGTGATCGATGGGCGGCGCCGGAGCCGGCCCTGAAAGCCCGGGGGACGAGATGTCGGAAGCAGCGCTGGAGTTCCCGCACGCAGCCGTCGAGCCTGCCGAATATGCGCGGCTGCGCCGTCGCGCCATCATCTCCTGCGCCGTCGGCAATTTCGTCGAACTCTTCGACTTCCTGATCTTCGGTCTTTT
>DATHNU010001074.1:0-2117 GCA_035485695.1 Reyranella sp.
GTCCACTTGCCCTGACTGTCGGCCACCATGAAGCCGGCAAGGCCGCCGGCCGCCACGCCGCAGATCATCACGCCGCGCGCCCTGACGGTGTCGAGGTCCTTGCCGGCCAGGGCGGGGGCCGACGGGAGGACCGTGGCAAGACCGAGCGCCATCGCCAGAAGCCACTTTTGCATCACAAGCTTGCTGTTATTTTTCACCCCGGACACTCCCTGTTACGTGGTGCCCCGTTCGATGGTCATCGACGCGCCCCAGGAACACCTGCTCGCGGAATGATCTTAATGCAAGATCGCAGCCATCGCTTCGAACGATGCTCAGCCTCTCTTGTTCCGCGGATCGTCGTTCGAGTCCATGTACTCCAGGCCAAGCGGCCCGATCGCCGTCACCTGCGTGATGTACTCGCCCGACTTTGCCCAATGGAAGTGCGGCGTGTCGCCCGGCAAGACGACCAGGCAGCCGGGCGGATAGGCTTTCACCTTTTCCTCGTCAAATCGGTTGCCGAGTCCGATATAGAAGACGCCCGACATCACCGTGTAGATCCGGTCTTCCGGGTGTCTGTGCGGCATCAGCTTCACGCCGGCCGGCAGCTTGACCCTGACGACGTAGGGTCCCGGCTGAGTGGGATCGCCGACAAGCACGGCCAGGCGAGCCGCCGGCGGGAAGGCGGGGAACGGTTTCCAGTCGATGTCTTCCGGCAGGATCGATCTGAAGGCGGACTCTCCGGGCTGGTGGGACCGAACCATGGCGGTGCTCTTCCCTGATCAAGTCTAGTCGAGGCTTGCGCCCGTGCGTTTGACGATGGGCTGCAGGCGCTCGAGATCGTTGGCCAGAATTTTGGCGAGCTGGTCGGGCGTGCTGGCGGCGGGCTCGGCGCCCAGCGAGATGATGCGCTCCTTGAGCGCGGCCGACGCCAGGATGGGCTGCAGCGCGGCGTTCAGCCGATCGATGATTTCGGTCGGCGTGCCGGCCGGGGCAAACAAAGCGTGCCAGCCTGACGCCACGTCGACGCCCATGATGCCGTAGGCCGACAATGGCTTGAGCTCCGGCAATGCCGGCAGGGGGTTCGGGCCGATGACGGCCAGCGCCTTCAGCCGCCCTGCCTGGATGTGGGACATGGTCGTCGCCGAATCGAACATGAAATCGATCTGGCCGGCCAAAAGGTCGTTCACCGCCGGCGCCAGGCCCTTGTAGGGCACGTGGTTGGTCTCGATGCCCGCGGTCGTATTGAACAGCTCGGTGGCGATCTGGATCAGGCTTCCGCTGCCCGCCGATCCGTAGTTCAGCGTCTTGGGATGCGCCTTGGCCAACGCCACGAAGGCCTCCACCGAATCGACGCCGAGCTTGGGATTAACCACGAGGATGAAGTTGGTGCGCGCCGTCAGCGTGACCGGCGTGAGGCTCTTCTGCGGATCGAACGGCAGTTCCCGGTAGAGGAACGGATTGAGGTTGAGGGTGCTGCCGCCCGTGGCCAGCAACGTGTAGCCATCGGGCGCCGCGCGGGCCACCGCGGCGGCGGCGATGTTGCCGTTGGCACCCGGCCTGTTCTCGATGATGACGGGCTGGCCCGTGCTTTGCGACAGCGCCTCACCGTATGAGCGGGCGATGGTGTCGATCGAGCCGCCGGCCGAGACCGATACGATGATGTGGATCGGCTTTGACGGATACGCCTGGGCGCTGGCGCGCGTGCCCGCCAGGAAGGCCGCCGGGGCCACGAGAGACGGCAGGGCCAGCAGCGTGCGGCGTTTCATGAACGGGTACTCCTGGTGACGAAATCGGACACGATTGAATTGAACCGCGCGGGCTGTTCGAGATAGACGGCGTGTCCGGCGTCCTTGACGACATGGACTGGTGCGGTGGGCCGCAGCGCCGCGACTTCGAGGTTGCGCGCCGGTGGCGTGATGACATCGCCGTCGCCGTAGAGGAACTGGACCGACATGTCCGCCGGCAGGCGCGGGATGTCGGCCTTAATGTCGCCGGACGCCAGCATGCGCGCCGCCTGGCTATAACCGTCGGGGCGGACGGCGGCCATGGTCTCGACGACCCGCCGCAGCATCTCTGGCGTTGCGGCAGGCGCCAGCAGGCGCGGACCGCGCTGCTCGGCCATGCGACGGGGGCCGAGG
>DATHNU010001075.1:0-4591 GCA_035485695.1 Reyranella sp.
CCGGCGCTCAAGATCGAGTACGTCCCGGAGACGCCGGAGACCCGCATTCCCGCGATCCTGAACAACAAGATCGACCTCGAATGCGGCTCGACCACCGCCAATGCCGAGCGCGCCAAGCGGGTCGCCTTCTCGCCGCTGATCTTCGTGGCCGGCACCAAGCTCATGGTCCCCAAGGCCTCGCCGGTCTCGTCCATTACCGACCTCAAGGGCAAGACCATCGTGGTGACCAAGGGCACGACCAACGAGCAGGCCATCCAGGCGGCCGACAAGAAGTTCTCGCTGGGGCTGAAAATCGTCACCGCCGACGACCACGAGCAGGCCTACCGGATGCTGGCCGACGGCAAGGCCGACGCCTTCGCCACCGACGATATCCTGCTCTACGGCCTGATCGCGCGGCACAAGGCACAGGGCACGATGAAGGTGGTGGGCGATTTCCTCTCCTACGAGCCCTACGGCATCATGTTCCGCAAGGGCGAGCCGCAGCTTGCCGCGGTGGTCGAGCGCGCCTTCCGCAAGCTCGCGACCGAGCACGACCTGCTGCCGCTCTATCGCACGTGGTTCATGCAACGCCTACCGACCGGCGAGCGGCTCGGCATCGACATCTCCCCGCAGCTCGAGGAGAGCTTTAAGGCGCTCGACACCTCGCCGGGCGCCAACAACTAGGCGCTGGGCGCAGAGGCCAAAATACCTTCGCCCCGCGCGATGAGAGCGGCCTTGGACAGGCTAGCTTGATTTTGGAGCAGCCGGCGCACTTGGCGGTTGGGCCGGCGGTTCCGGAGACGCCGGAGCTGTTTGCGGCGGCGTTCCGCTGAACGACGGTGGCAGCACGACCGGCCCCTCTGACTGGCCGGGCATATTAGGCGACAGTGTAATGTTCACCGGCGAATCGTATTTGTTGTCGGAACCTGTCGCACTGTCGATAGCCCAGCCGATCCCGCCGCCCAGGATAATATTCCCGAGGGTCGCACCGGCCACCCCGGAATGGTTGTAGTAGGTTGCCATCTGGTAGCCAGACTTCACGCACGCGATCCAAATATCATATTTCGACTTCTCGATCAGCGTACTACCCGGCGCGTTTTGTACAGTCGCAATGCGCATCCCCTGTCGGTAGAGACCGCAGTCCGCGCCAATTGGATTGCTGTTGACGAAAATCTGCTGACTTCTTCCTTCAATGATCGTTGAACACGCGCCCAGCATTGCGCAAGCGCTCACAGCAGCGATGATTTTCATTGCCCCCCACTTTTCATTGCCCCCCACTTTTTATTGGCCCCCGCCAATTCGCGCCGACGCTAACAGCTACCCCTATAGGACGCAACGCAGACGGAAATGCTACTGAGCGATTCTTAAAAGATTTGACACGCGGCGACCGAGCACGACCTGCTGCCGCGCTATCGCACGTGGTTCACGCAGCGCCTGCCGACCGGTGACCGGCTCGGCATCGACATCTCCCCGCAGCTCAAGGAGAGCTTCAAGGCGCTCGACACCTGCCGGGCGCCAACAACTAGGGCGCCGCGCCAGCAAGGCGCGGCCGGATCCCGACGGGCTGGCTCCGGGGGCTAGCCCTTGTCGGCGGGAATGTCGGCGGCCTGCACGCAGCCGATCGTCAACTCGACGCCGTTGCAGATCGGCGGCGTCGTCCAGTGGTCCGGCGCCCAGTTGACCGACGTGATGGCGTGCCAGGCCGGCGCCGTCACGTGCAGCGCTTCCGCGCCGGCTGCCGCGGCAAGGGTGAGGATTGCCAGGAGAATTGCGCCATGACCGTTCATGAAGGCCCCCGTTTGGAGAATGGAGGTCCTTCCTAGATACAACCGGCGGCATGTTCTGTGCGGTTACACACACCTAGATGTGACCGGAATGTGGCCGTCTTGCGGGTGCGTGCCATCAACGACGGCCGGCGATCTTGGTTGAAGGGACGGGCCGCTGCATCTTTGTCGATTGGCGTGCCCGACGCGTGGGCGTTCGCGCGACGGCTCCCAGCCGATCGAGTGTTTCCTGCGATTCCATCGGCAAGCGCTGGCGACCGGCGTCGAGTTTCTTGCGCCACTGATCTCCGCTTGCCCAAGCCGTCTTCCAGGCCTGCGCCAGCTCGGCGGGACGGCGCAAGGCGAGGGCCTGGATGAGCGTGTGTGCTTGCAGGATGTCTTTTGGCGCTTTGGCCTGTTCCACCCTTTCGACCGCGACAATCAGCTTGTGCACGGCATATCGCTCGGCACGCGGCACGGTGACGGGGACGCCGCCGCCGTAGAGAAGAACAGAGCGTTCAGTCTGGTGAAGGAGGAAATCGAGATGCCGCAGCGGCTGGGCACCGGCGCCGCCCAGGGCTTTCATCCTGGCGGGCCTGCCTTGATGGTCGGCGGAGCCTCGATTGGGGGTCAGAAAATCGACGGCGTAGTCCATTCGATTTCGATAACGCGTCGACACGTTGGGATCCTTGAGGTGGGGGATCGCCCGGAAGGTCGGATCGACGCCCCGTAGAATCGTCAGCGGGTCGGCAATGCTCTCGCCGATGTTCTCCGATATGCCCCAGAACTGGGCGAAATCCGCGTCCTGCGTCATCAAGGGGCGGCTCCCGAGATTCACCCCGAGCGGCCCGGCGTAAGTCTGGAACGCCAGCGTGCCAACGAGCACTCCCCGCAGCCGGAAGAAGCCCGCCTTCCACATCGCTTCGACGATGGCACCCGACAAGGGATCGGGCGTGGGAAGGCCCGCGGCGATCAGGGCGCGAATAAGCGTTTGGCGCCGCTTGAAGCTGGATTTGATCTCGCCGAAACGTTCAATCCGGCTCGCTATGCCCGCGTCCGTTGCGGGACCGACGTACTTGTTGCGAACCTTCTCGCCGTCGCGCCACTGGTAGTGCCAGTAGAGGCGGCCTTTCGACTTCTTGCGCTTGAAGCTGCCCTTCTCCGGAAACTCAGCATCAAATTCCGCGTCCAAAGTACGTTGGAGCAGTTCCGCGAACATCGTTTGGGCCGCGAGATCCATTTCTTCCATGGCGCCACTCGATCAGTTGACCTACAAAATGGAATTGTAGGTCAACCAAGTCAATGAGGGGGGTTGGCCTACATTTTCATTTTGTAGGTCAACCGCTTCTCCGGTTTACCTTCAGGGGTAACCGCGCCACAGAACCCTACGGCGCCATTCAGAAGAAACTGTCACCAAATCAATGGGTTGGAGACCGCACGCTCCCAACTTGGACTGCCTATGCCCGCGCCCACCGGCGCTACTGCCCGCCTTGGTCGCTGGATAGTTTCCTCAACCATCTCCGCCGGTTGATCGGCGCGCTCCAGTCGTTGCGCTGCGGACTGTCGAGCCCCAGCGCCGCCCGCCGCCGGCTCACGAAGGGGACGCTGAAGCGCACGCCCGTCGCCGCCTCGACCTGAGCCGCGATCTCGCTGTTGGTGTAGTGCTGGGCGTTGCGGCGCAGGATCTCGCTGCAGCGCTCGTTCCACACGGGCTTCCACCTCATCGCCGCCGCCGGCCCTTGCGGGCCTGTTGCACGTGATGACGGGCGCGGCGGCGCTTGTTCGCGTGCAGCTTGATCCAGGGCCGCCGGCGCGTGCGGTAGTGCTGGAACCCGGCCCAGTTCTTGACGCGCAGCCGCTTCATGGCGTCGCCCGCCAACCGGCGCCCGGCGTGGCATCGTTGTGGCAAGTCACAACTGTCCACAGCGCCCGTTGCCGAGCGTGGGCAGGCTTCGCTACCGTTGCCTCGGGGATTGGGAGGAAGGGACAATGTACAAAGTCTGGTACTGGACGTTGGTCGATCGCGACAGCGAAGGCCGCTTCATCGCGAGCGTTCCCGACCTGGTGGATGTCGCGGCCTACGGCGTCACCGAAAAGGACGCCCTGGCGCATGTCACGCAGCTCGCCGAGGAACATGTGCGGGCGCTCGTCGAGCGCGGCCAATCGGCGCCGCGCGCCAGTCGTGCCGCTGAAATGCCGAGCGCCACCCGGTCCAAGGAATTCGGCCGCGCCTTGATCCCGGTGGTGATCGGGCGGGCAGCGGTCAGGCCAAGCGCGACGCACAGCGCTCACCATTGAGCCCTCGAGAGGCTGAGCGGGAAGCCAAGCGCGAGGCCCGGCGGGCCGTGGGCGCGAGGCCGGGCTGACGGAGCACGCCGCCGACGGCGAAACCCGACGCGTGGCCTCACTTGATCGCCGCGGTGGCACGCGTCGGCGAGGAGCCGAACGACTCACGACTCTGCAAGCGACCGCAGATCCGCCGCAATACGCGCCAGAGTAGAGGCCATGAAAGGCATTCCCCTCTCCCTCATCCTGGCCCTTGCCCTGCCCGCTTTCGCGACCGGCGCCGCGGCCCAGCCGCGCAAAGCGCCAGCGCCGGAGGCCAAGGAAGCCAGGCCCGCCGAGTGCGCCGCCATGGGCGAGCTGCCCAAGGCGTGGGACGGCCAGGCCTTCGCCATCGACGGTCAGACGCTGGGCGGCACCGGCCTCAGGGCGCATCTGCGCCTGTGGGGCATCCAGGCGCCCGAGCTGCGCGACACCACCCGGGTCGAGAACGTGCCGGGCATGCGCGCGCGGGCCTTCCTCGCCGACCTGCTGGCCAAGGCCGACCACAAGGTGAAATGCCGGCC
>DATHNU010001076.1:0-2309 GCA_035485695.1 Reyranella sp.
TCGTCGAGCATGGCCTGCGGGTCGCGGCCTTTGGCCCGCGCGCGCGCGAGCGTGTCGGGCGTGAAGATCGCGCCGGCGATATCCTCGGCGCCGTCGACGCCGTCGGTGTCCGCCGCCAGGCCCCAGATGCCGGGCGTGCCGCCGGCGGCGATCGCCTCGGCCAGCAGGTATTCGACATTGCGTCCGCCACGTCCCTTGCCGCGCACGGTGACGGTGGTTTCACCGCCGGACAGGATCAGTGTGGGCTTGATGGGGGGCTTTGCCGCACGCCTGGCGAGATCGAGCGCCTGACGTGCGTGCGCGGCGCCGAGCTCGCGCGCCTCGCCTTCGAGATTGTCGCCCAGCATCATGACCTCGAGACCGCGATCCTTCGCGACGGCGGCGGCGGCCTCGAGCGAGCGCTTGGGCGTGGCGACCATGATCGTCTCCACGCGGGCGAGCCGGGGATCGCCGGGCTTGGGCGTCTCCTCGATCTCGCCCGCGGCCCCTTTCTGCAGGTGCGTGCGCACGGCGGCCGGCGGATCGATGCGGTACTTGGCCAACACGGCCAGCGCATCGACGAACGTCGTGCGGTCGGGCACGGTTGGCCCGGAGCCGATCACGCCGGGATCGTCGTTGGGCACGTCGGAGATCAGCCACGACAGCACGCGGGCGGGCTGGGCGGCGATGGCGAGCCGGCCGCCCTTGATGGAAGAGAGATGCTTCCGCAGCGTGTTCATCTCGACGATGTTGGCGCCCGATTTCAGCAGCGCGCGATTGACGTCCTGCTTGTCGGCCAGGGTGAGGCCGGGGGCGGGGAGCGCCAGCAGCGCCGAGGCGCCGCCGGAGATCAGGCAGAGGACGAGGTCGTCCGGACTCAATCCCGTCACCTTGTCGAGGATGCGGCGCGCGGCGGCGCGGCCCTTCTCGTCCGGCACGGGATGCGCCGCCTCGACGATCTCGATCTTCCTGCACGCCTCGCCATAGCCGTAGCGCGTCACGACAAGCCCTTCGAGCGGATGCGGCCACTGGTCCTCGACCGCGCGCGCCATGGCGGCGCTCGCCTTGCCGGCGCCGATCACGATGGTGCGCCCCTTCGGCGGCTGCAGCTTGGCGATGTAGGGCGCGAGGCAGGTCGCGGGACGGGCGGCGGCGAGCGCGGCATCGAACAGGTCGCGCAGCAGAGCGCGGGCGTCGGCATCTTTCATTTGCGCGATCTTCGCACTATAGGGGGCTGATGCAACAATTGCTCGGGCAGCTTCTCGTATCCGGCGATCCGCCGCCGTTTTCCGTCCACAACGCCCACGGCAAGGCGCCGCTGCTGTTGCTCTGCGACCATGCCAGCAAGGCGATCCCGAAGGCGCTGGGCGACCTCGGCATCTCCGACGAGGAGCTGTCGCGCCACATCGGCTGGGACATCGGCGGCCTCGATGCCGCGATCGAGCTCGCCGGCCTCCTCGACGCGCCGCTGCTCGCCTCGGGCTACTCGCGGCTGGTGATCGATTGCAACCGCTGGCCGGGCGGCGAGGGGTCGACGCCCGAGGTCAGCGACGGCACGCCGGTGCCGGCCAATCGCGGCCTCACCAAGGAACAGGTCGACGCGCGCGCCGAGGCCTGCTTCTGGCCCTATCACCGCGCCGTCGACCACCAGCTCGACCAGATGACGGCAGGCGGCCGCAGCGTCGCGATGCTGGTGGTGCACAGCTTCACGCCCGAGATGAACGGCTTCAAGCGGCCCTGGCATGTCGGCGTGCTGTGGAACGACGATCCGCGCCTGCCCGAGCCGCTGCTCACCCAATTGCGGCGCGATTCCTCGCTGGTGGTGGGCGACAACGAGCCCTATTCGGCGCGTGACCCTTACGAATACACGCTCACCGCCCATGCCCAGCCGCGGGCGCTGCCGCACTGCTCGCTGGAAGTGCGCCAGGACCTGATCGCCACGCCGGAGACGGCGCGCGCGTGGGGGCGACGGCTGGCGTCGCCGATCGGTGCTGCGCTGGCCGCCGCACTGCGCTGACGTCGGAGGGGTTAGCGCATTTTCCGCAGTTTCCGCTACCCCTTTACGGTTCCCGGCAGCAGTCGCGAAAACGTTAGCTGCTGAAACGGTGGTTGCCGGGGCGGGCCAGCCAATGGGAAGTACGCGGTTGGCCATGATGCCGATCCTCCATAGGTGAGTGTCGCCCGGGCAAATCGGCCATCGCCTCTCCGCCGGGATAGAACAGAAGTCTATATAAGTGGTACTTAGTATATGTCAAGTGGAACTTCAGACAGTCGACTGCGGAACCACGCGGCGGCCTGGAATAAGTAAGCACCAGTGGCGGGGGCCGAGG
>DATHNU010001077.1:0-6025 GCA_035485695.1 Reyranella sp.
TTGCTGGTCGCGGGCGCCCTGCCCGCTCACGCCGATCCGGAGGCCAACAAGAAGGCCGTGCTCGAATTCTACGACAAGGCGCTGAATCAGAAGGACTTCGACGCGGCGGCGATATATTTCGGCCCGCACTACATCCAGCACAATCCCGGGGCGCCCGACGGCATCGAAGGCTTCAAGGCCTTCATCGCGATGCGCAAGGAAAAGACTCCCAACGCCAAGAGCGAGATCAAGCGCGCCTTCGCCGAGGGCGACTACGTGATCCTGCACGTGCACAGCGTGCGCGAGCCTGGTGAACGTGGCGTCGCAATCGTCGATATCTTCCGGCTGGAGAACGGCAAGATCGTCGAGCATTGGGACGTCGTGCAGCCGATCCCGGAGAAGACAGCGAATTCGAACGGGATGTTCTAAAGCTGGGGGCGCGCCCAGCTACGACTCCCATGGCAGCTTGACCCGCTTGGGCGGATGGCTGCCCGGTACGATCAGCTTACGCCATTGTGCCGACGGCGCGGAATCATCGAGTACCACGCGGCCGCCGACCACCGAGACACCGAGCTCCTTCCAGAGCGCGGCGAGATCGACAGGCTCGGCCCTGGTGAAATGGCGATCGACCAGGGTGCTCATAGCGGTAGTGCCGGTGACGCGGTCGCAGGCGGCGGCATAATCAGCGACGCTGGCGCGCTGGCCGCCGTCGAGGCCGGTCCACAACACGCCGCCCAGGCAATCGTCGAGACCCTTCGCGCCGCCGCTGGCGCGGCGGATGGCGAGGTCGGCCAACAGCATGAAGGTGGCGCCGCCCCAGTAGTTCTGCCGGCCCGAGGCGTTGGCCAAGCCGGTCGAGAAGGCCCCTATGCCTTGCGGCATGTTGTCGACCCACTCGTGCCAGACCTGCTCTTCGGTCTTCCAGCCGGCGCGGGCGCGGATGATCGGTTCGACGTAGGTCGCGGCGCCTTCCATGAGCCAAGTGCCGCGCCCGCGAATGTAGGGCATGCCGGTGTGGATCAGCTCGTGGGTCAGCACCCAGTCGTTGAACAGCAGACGTCGATCGACCTCGACGCCGACCTCGACCATCACCGTGACGCCGCCGCCCGAGACGGTGCGGCCGTAGCCCACGCCGCGCTTGTTGGTGACGGGCACGATCCCCAGCATTGCCTGCCTGGCGGTGAAGCCCTGCCAGTAGTTGGCCTCTGCCTCGGCGGTACGCTCCACCCAGTCGAACAGGTCGGCGCGGCCGCCCTCGCCGACGCCGTCGAGGATCGCCACCCGCAAGACGGCATCTGCCCTGGGTTCGCCGGGGCGCAACGAACCCGGCGCGGGTACAGCCAGCTCGCGGTAGGCCAGCCGGCCGAGCGCGGTGTAACCGGCGAAGCGCACGGAGGTACCGCTCAATCGCCACGCGTCGCCGACCTTGGGCAGGCCCGTGGCGAAGAGCAGGCCGGGACCCGTGGTCATGCGGATGTCGATCGTGGGCACGCGATCGTAGCCGCGCGGCTCGAGCAGCCAGCCACCCAGCGTAGCCAGCACGCTGTCGCCACGCAGGACGGCGAGTGACGTCGAATCGACGGCGCGAGCAAAGCCCGAAAGATCGAAGCGGTAATGGGCCTGGGCCACGCCATCCCGCTGCTCGACCTTGAGGTCGGAGACATATTGAGCGGCGCGGTCTTCGGTCGGCTGGAAGGAGAGTGGCTGGCTCGCCCGGCAGCGATAGGTGACGTCGAGCTTCAGCCCCTCGCGGTCGCTCAGCACGGCGTCGGCGGTGCAATCAGGCACGGCAACGGGCTGGGCGATCGCGGGGCTCGTCGCCAGCAAGGCTGCAATGAGGGTTCGCCGGAACATGCCGGACGCTACCATGGGCCAGGCTAGCTTCAATGAATCCCGTCGTTCACGTTTTGCGGCGCCGGCTCCTGCCGCGCTGAATCAGCGGGGCGGTTCCGGCCACTTCTTCTGCGGATCGCGCACCGCCTCGAACCAGCGCGCGATCCGCATCACGCCGAGATCGTCGAAGCGGCGGCCGGCGATCTGCACGCCGATCGGCTTGCCCTCCTGGCTGTAAGCGCAATTGATCGAGGCGGCCGGCTGCTCGCTCATATTGTAGGGCATGGTGAAAGAGATGTGCTCGAGCGGGCGGTGCACGTCGTTGGTCGGCGTCTCCCATTCGGCGCGATAGGTCGGCACCGGCGACACCGGCGACAGCACGTAGTCGAAGCCGTGGGTGGCCTTCACCGCCGCGGCGCGGATCGCCATGTAGTTGTTGACGGCCTTGACGACCATGGCGCCCGAGACATCGGCGCCGCCGCGGCACCAGTCGGCAATGAAGGGCAGCACGCTTGCCTGCCGGGCGTGGCTGAGCGCCGAGAAATCGACCCAGCTGCGAACCCGCCAGAAGAGATCCTGCAGGTGCAGCATCTCGGGCGACAGGAACGGCGCCACCGGCTCGATATGGGCGCCCGCCTTCTCGAACAGCTTGGCCGCCGCTTCGATGGCGGACTTCACCTCGGCATCGACCGGAAGGCCGGAACCGGCATCGAGATGCAGGCCGATCTTCAGGCCCTTGGGCTCGCGCGGACCTGCGCTCCAGTCGATGTCGGAAGCAGGCAGGCTCATATGATCGCGTGCATCGGGCTTGGACAGCACGGCCAGCAGCAGCGCCGAATCGGCTACGCTGCGCGTCATCGGGCCAACCACCCGGCCGAAATAGGGCGGATCGACCGGCACGCGGCCGAGGCTGGGCTTCAGGGTGAAGACGCCGTTCCAACTGGCCGGCAGGCGCACCGAGCCGCCGATGTCGGTGCCGAGATGCAGCGGACCGTAGCCGGCCGCTGCCGCCGCCCCGGCGCCGGCACTCGAGCCGCCGGGATTCCACGCGAGGTTCCAGGGATTGCGCGTCAGCGGATGGAACGAGCTTCGCCCCGAAGACAGCATGCCGTAGTCGGGCATGGTGGTCTTGGCCAGGATGATCGCACCGGCTTCGCGCACTCGCGCGGCGGCCGGCGCATCGGTCGCGGCCGGCACCAGCTCGGTCGCGGCCGTGCCCAACGGCACCGGCACGCCCTTGGTGGCGATGTTCTCCTTGATGGTGATGGGAACGCCGTCCAACGCACCCTGCGGCCTGCCCTGCTGCCAGCGCTTCTCCGCGGCCTGGGCCTGCTTGCGGGCCTCCCCGAAGTCCGGCGCATAGAGCGCCTTCAGCCTGGGCTCCCAGGCCTCGATACGGGCGATGACGGCGTCGACGGCTTCGACAGGAGAAAGCTTCTTGGCCTTGTAGGCGGCGAGCAGTTCGCCCGCTTGCATGTCATGAATTGCAGTCATTCAGCGAACCTACAACGCGGCACCATCGGATGCATTGATCCGTTTGGCGATGAATCTGGTGAGAACGGGCGCGAGAAACATGACGGTGATCATGCGGAACGTCTGCATGGCCATCACGAAGGACACGTCGACATTGGTCGATGCCGCGATGATGGCAATCGAATCGGAGCCGCCGGGGCTGGTGGCGAGATAGGCGGTCAGCGGATCGATCCCGGCCGTCACGACCATCAGGGCGGCGACGGCGCCGCAAATGGCGATCAGCAGCAACGTGCAGCCGACAATGAGCGGCAAGGCGCGCGCGGCATGCAGGAGCAGTGGACGCGTGAAACGCAGGCCGATATTCCAGCCGACGAACGCGTAGCTTGCCGCTAAGAGCCAGGTCGGCAGCTCGATTGTCAGCCAGCCGAGATGGGTCAGCACGGCGCCGCCCACCAGCGGGACCAGAAATGCACCGGCCGGAATGCGCAGCAGGCGGGCAATGAGCGGCCCCACGATCGCGAGCGCCAGCGTCTCGGCCAGCGGCAGCCAGGCGACCGGCGGGAACCAGACGATGGCGGCGGGCCCATGGGCGGCACTGACGCCGAACATCTTGGCCACCAGCGAGGCAACCGCCGCCACACCGACGACCCTCAGATATTGCATGAAGGCCACCAGCCGTATGTCGGCGCCGTAGGACTCGGCCATGATGGTCATCACCGACGCCGCGCCCGGGCTCATTCCCCATAACGCCGTGGTGCCAGGCAGCAGGTGAAGACGGGTCATCAGCCAGCCGATCAGGCTGCAGGCGACGACGACCGACAGTATGCCGACGGTGAAGAGCACCCAATGGCTCAGGATGTCGCCCAGGATCGACAGCGGCATCATGCGGGCGATCATGCAGCCGATGATGCCCTGCGCCAGGACGAAGGTGGGCAAGGGGAAGCGAACCTTGCCGCCGCCGGAAGCGACAACGATGCCCGCGACCAAGGGCCCCAGCATCAGCGCGGCCGGCGCATGCATCCACAACAGAACGGCGCCGATGCCGACCGACAGGACGATCAGCCCGATCCACTGTACCGCGGGCCATTGTGACGCTGGCGCCAGCCTGCTCATGGATTACTGAACGAACTCCTCCGCCTCGCCGTTCATCTTGCGGATGGTATCCATCAGCTCGACCGCGGCTTTCGCCAGCCGTGCATCATCCGTGCCGCGCAGGACCAGCGATACGCTGGGCTTGCCGTTGCGAAAGGCAGGGTAGCTACCGATATCGAGATCCTCGAAGCGCTTCTGCAGCGCACCCAGCGGCTCGGCGATGATGCCTTCGGGCAGGTTGGTGCGCACGGTGCGCGACAATACCGGATCACCGCCGATCAGCCGGTGCTTCATCGATTGGAACATCGCCTCGGCGACCTTGGGGATGCCGGCGAAGGTGAAGACATTCTCCATCTGGAAGCCGGGCGCCACCGAGACCGGATTGTCGACAAGGATGCCGCCATGCGGCACCCGCGCCATGCGCCGCCGCGCCGGCGTGAACAGCGCCACGTCGCCGTAGTGCCTGGTCATGCGCGCCACCGCCTCGGGATGCTCGGAAATGCCCACTCCGAAGGCCTTGGCGATGCAGTCGGCGGTGATGTCGTCATGCGTCGGCCCAATGCCGCCCGTGGTGAAGACGTAGTCGAACTTCTTCCGCACCTCGTTGATGGTGGCCACCACCGTCGCCTCGACATCGGGGATGATACGGCACTCCCGGACCTGCACGCCCAGCACGCCAAGCTCGGTGGCGAGATACTGGATATTGGAGTCCCGCGTCCGTCCGCTCAGGATCTCGTTGCCGATGACCACGATGCACGCGGTCACAGTTTTTGCCGACTCGGACATGGGCGCTCTTTTTCCTTTGCTTTCAGGACCCTAGCGGAGGCGTGCCGGGGGGCCAAGCGCCGCACGGCCTTGTTAGCGCCGATGTCGCATGCCAAATTTGCAACATGAGCAGTCCCCGCGATTTCATCGACGACAGCGACGACTATTGGCGGCGCGACGAGCGCACCATCAAGATCCATGGGCCTGAGGGCTTCGCGGGCATGCGCCTGGCTGGCCGCCTGGCGGCCGAGACGCTCGACTTCATCACGCCTTATGTCCAGCCCGGCGTTAGCACCGGCGAGCTCGACAAGCTCTGTCATGACTACATCCTCGACCACAAGGCGATCCCCGCCCCGCTCGGTTACCGCGGCTACCCGAAGTCGATCTGCACTTCGATCAACCATGTTGTCTGCCACGGCATCCCGTCGGACAAGCGCCTGCAGGACGGCGACATCGTCAACATCGACGTCACTACCATCCTCGACGGCTGGTATGGCGATACCAGCCGCATGTTTTTCGCGGGCGACGTCGGGGTGAAGGCGCGCCGCCTCTGCGACGTCACCTACGAAGCGATGATGCGCGGCATCGCCGCCGCCAAGCCGGGCGGCAGGGTCGGCGACATCGGCGCCGCCATCCAGAGCTATGTCGAGGCGCAGCGCTTCTCGGTGGTGCGCGACTTCTCTGGCCACGGGCTCGGCCGCATCTTCCACGACGCGCCCAACATCCTGCATTACGGCAAGGCCGGCACCGGGCCGGTGCTGAAGCCCGGCATGTTCTTCACCGTCGAGCCGATGGTGAATGCTGGCACCTGGCAGGTGAAGGTCTTGAGCGACGGCTGGACGGCGGTAACGCGCGACAAGCAGCTCTCCGCCCAGTTCGAGCA
>DATHNU010001078.1:0-10407 GCA_035485695.1 Reyranella sp.
ATCGCCTCGTCGTCGATCGATTCGGTTGGCAGCGGCAGCGGCTTGTCGGGCAGCGTGACTTCGGCACGTTTGGCCCAGGTGTCGAGCGCACATTCCAGCGCCACCGGCCGCGGACGGCCCGAGGTCGCGTGCCAGATCGCCTGCGAGACGAGGGTCGGCGCCTCCTGCGGGCTCCTGATGCGTTCCGCCCATTTGGTGATGTGGCGCATCAGGCCAAGCTGGTCGTGGATCTCGTGCAGATGGCCGTGACCCTTGTCGATGTCGGCCTGCGGGATCTGGCCTATAAGGCCGATCACTGGTGCGTTCATGCCGTAGGCGGTGAGCAGTGCCGCGCCGGCATTCAGCAGGCCGGGGCCGGGCACCACGGCGAAAGCCTGCGGCTTGCCGGTGGCCAGCGCCGCGCCCAGCGCCATGTAGGCCGCCGTCTGCTCGTGGCGCGGATGGATCACGCGCAGCCGCCCCTCCGTGTTATTGGCGCCCGCGTGGTAGAAGGCGTCGAACAGCGGATCGTTATGCAGGCCGGGCAGGGCGTAGACCGTGTCGAGGCCGTGGCGCAGGAGGGATTCGACCGTGGCTTCGGCGGTGGACAGACGCGGCATGGTGACGGCTTACAGACAGCCATCGTGCCGATCAAGGCGCGCCGCATGCGGCTGATCCTGTTCGCGCTCTTCCTCGTGGGCGCCGTGGCGCTTGCCGGCACGTTGCTGGCGTGGCTGGCCGAACGCAGGCTCGACCGGATGGCCGAGGCCTGGTCGTTCGCCGATGCGGCCAAGGTGCCGTCCGTCGAGGTGGCGCTGGTGCTGGGCACGGCGCCGATCGGACCCGAGGGCGGACCCAACCGCTATTTCGTCTATCGCCTCGATGCCGCGGCGGCGCTGTGGAAGGCGGGCAAGGTGAAATACTTCATCGTGAGCGGCAGCGGCCAGGAGCCCATCGCGATGCGCGCCGGGCTGATCGAGCGCGGCGTGCCGGCCGAGGCGATCTATCGCGATCCGGCAGGCTATCGCACCTGGGATTCGGTGCTGCGCGCACGCGACGTCTACGGACAGAAACGCATCGTGATCATCTCACAACGGTTTCATCTCGACCGCGCGCTGTTCCTCGCCCGCGAGGCGGGCATCGAGGTCTGGGGACTGGAAGCCCGCGACGTCGATACGCCGTATAGCGTCTTCACCGAGTTGCGCCGCTTTCCCTCAGCACTGCGGGCCTATTACGACGTGTGGACCGATGCGACGGCGCACGAGAACGACAAGAAAATCGCCATCGGAGTCGATCCTCCGTCTTAGGCTGGGGGCGCGCCACTCCAGTGGCGCGATCTTCTCGTGCTCATTTGGACCGCGGGCCTCCGGCCCGCTCATGAATCTGAGCGACCCGAAGGTTCGCGGCCGGAAGACCATGACGCGCCACTGGAGTGGCGCGCCTCCAGCGATGAGCTACCGCAACCGCCCTTCCGGAACCGCCGCCATGTCGCGCAGCTCGGGCAGCGGCGAGGCCACCGGCTTGCCGGCGAAATGGTTGTCGAGGTTCTGACGCACCAGTGACGTCATGCGACGCTGGGCGTGCTCGGTGCCGCCGCCGAAATGCGGCGTCATCACCAGATTCTCGAGCGGCAGCAGTTCCTGGCCTTCGTAGGGCTCCTCGTCGAAGACATCGAGCGCCGCGCCCTCGATCACGTTGTTGCGCAAGGCGTCGGCCAGCGCCGCCTCGTCGACCGCCCAGCCACGGCTGATGTTCACCAGGTGACCGCGCGGGCCCAATGCCTTCAGCACCGCGGCGTTGATGATGTGCTTGTTGGAGGCGTCCGAGCGCAGGCAGACGACCAGGTAGTCCGCCCAGGCCGCCAGCGCCATCACGTTGGGGAAATAGGCATAGTCGACATCGCTGCGCTTGTTTCGGTTGCAGTAACCGATCTCGACATCGAAGCCCTTGGCGCGCTTCGCGAACTCCATGCCGATGGTGCCGAGGCCCAGGATGCCGAGCTTGCCGCCGGTCAGGCCGGCGATGGCGCCGAAGCGGTTGGGGATACGCTTGGTCCAGTCGCCGCGGCGGATCATCTTGTCGGCGCGCACGATGCGGCGCGTCGAGGCGAGCAGGATGCCGATCGCCATCTCGGCCACGTCGGGCGCGTTGGCGTCGGCGCCATGCGTCACCATGATGTTGCGCTTGCGGGCGGCCGCGAGATCGATGCGCTCGTATCCCGTGCCGTAGCAGCAGATCAGCGACAGCCGCGGCATGGACGCCATCAGCGCATCCGAGGCGCCGACGCTGCCGGTCGTCACCAGTGCCTGCACGTGCGGTGCAGCGGCGGCCGGCACGAGGGCCGGGTCGGGTTTGTCCATGTGCCCGGCGATCTCATACCTCTCGGAGAGCGCCGCGAGCGTGGTCTTGGTGAAGTGGAAGCCGGTGAGGATGACGGGACGCTGAACCATGCCCGCAGTATGACGTGGCGGATGGCGTCGTAAATCGTCTTATATTATGTCCGCATCCACGCGGCGAAAAACCGCCTTGGCAAAGAACGGCACGCTGTGCAAGGTGCGCCGCACGATCCGCTTTCCTGCGTCTCCAACCACAAACGCTTCCATGAAAATCGCCATTGTCAAAGAACGTCGGCCGCACGAGACCCGCGTGGCCGCGACCCCCGAGACCGTCAAGAAACTGACGGCCCTGGGCGTGGAGGAGATCGTGATCGAGGCCGGGGCGGGGACGGCGGCGTCCTACACCGACCAGGCCTATACCGATGCTGGTGCAATGATCGTGCCGGACGCCGCATCGGCGCTTGCGGCAGCCGACATCGTGTTCAAGATTCAGCGGCCGATGTCGGCCGCGGAAGGCACCGACGAGATCGGTCTGTTGCGCTCGGGTCAGGTGCTGATGTCGCCGCTCAGCGCGCTCACTGATCGTGATCTCGTCCAGGTGCTGGCATCCAAGGGCGTGACGTCGTTCGCGCTGGAGCTGATCCCGCGCATCACCCGCGCGCAGTCGATGGATATCCTGAGCTCGCAGGCCAACCTCGCGGGCTACAAGGCGGTCCTGCTGGCGGCCAACAATTACGGCCGCATCTTCCCGCAGATGATGACGCCAGCCGGCACCCTGGCGCCGTCGCGCGCCTTCATCATGGGCGTGGGCGTGGCCGGCCTGCAGGCGATCGCCACGGCGCGCCGGCTGGGCGCGATCGTGACCGCGACCGACGTCCGGCCGGCAACCAAGGAGCAGGTCCAGTCGCTCGGCGGCAAGTTCATCGCCGTCGAGGACGAGGAGTTTAAGGCGGCCGAGACCGCAGGCGGCTACGCCAAGGAAATGAGCGCCGACTACCGCGCCAAGCAGGCCGCGCTGGTGGCCGAGCACATCAAGATGCAGGACATCGTGGTCACCACCGCCCTCATTCCCGGCCGCAAGGCGCCGGTGCTGGTGAGCGAGGACATGGTGAAGACCATGAAGCCCGGCTCGGTGATCGTCGACATGGCCGTCGAGCAGGGCGGCAACTGCCCGCTTTCCGAATACGGCAAGATCGTTGAGAAATACGGCGTGAAGATCGTCGGCCCGGCCAATCTGCCCGGCGAGCTGCCGACCGACGCCTCCGCGCTGTTCGCGCGCAATCTTCTGAACTTCATCACGCCTATGGTCGACAAGGAGACCAAGGGGCTCAAGATCGATACCAGCGACGAGGTCGTGAAGGGCACCCTGGTGACCCAGAACGGCCAGATCGTGCACCCCTCGCTCAGCCAGCACTAGGAGCGGCCAATGGACGACAGACTTGCCGGCGAAGCCGCCAAACTCGCGACCCAGGCGCAGGACCTCGCCACCAACCTCAAGGGCGTGGCCCAGCAGATCACCGACATGGCAGCCCAAGGCACGCTTGCTCTGCCCGACGGCCACATGCCGTTCGTGTCGCTGCTCACCATTTTCGCCCTGGCCTGTTTCGTCGGCTACTACGTGGTGTGGCGGGTGACGCCCGCGCTCCATTCGCCGCTGATGGCCGTCACCAACGCGGTGTCGTCGGTCATCATCGTCGGCGCGCTCCTGGCGGCCGGACTGAAGGGCCTGGGCGCGGCGCAACTGTTCGGCGCCATCGCCGTGGCGCTCGCCGCCGTCAACATCTTCGGCGGCTTCATCGTCACGCACCGCATGCTGTCGATGTTCAAGAAGAAGCCGGTCAAGAAGTAGCGGCGGGGAATGCAAGGGATGATCACCCAGGAACTGGCCGCCTACGGCTATCTGATTGCGGCCATCTGCTTCATCATGGCGTTGCGCGGGCTTTCCTCGCCGGTGACGTCGCGCCAGGGCAACCTCTATGGCGTTATCGGCATGGTGGTGGCGATCGGCGTCACCATCGCCACCCCGGGCGTGGTCTCGCCGTGGCTGATCGTCGGCGGCCTCTTGGTCGGCGGCGCGATCGGCACTGTGGTCGCCATGCGTATCCAGATGACGGCCCTGCCGCAGCTCGTGGCGGCGTTCCATTCGCTGGTCGGGCTGGCCGCGGTGTTCGTGGCGGCGGCCGCCTTCGTGTCGCCCGACGCCTTCGGCATCGGCTCGCCGGGCCACATCAAGACGCAGAGCCTGATCGAGATGGGCCTGGGCACCATCATCGGCGCCGTCACCTTCACCGGCTCCATCGTGGCCTTCGCCAAGCTGCAGGGCCTGGTCACGGGCTCGCCGCTCGTCTTCCGCGGCCAGCATCCGATCAACGCCCTGCTCGGCATCGCGCTGGTGGTGCTGCTGGTGTGGTTCGCCATGCGCGGCCATCCCATCACCTTCCTCCTGCTGATCGGATTCTCGCTGGCGCTGGGCTTTTTGCTGATCCTGCCGATCGGCGGCGCCGACATGCCGGTCGTGGTGTCGATGCTCAACTCCTATTCGGGCTGGGCGGCGGCCGGCATCGGCTTCACCCTGGGCAATACGGCATTGATCGTGACCGGTGCGCTGGTCGGCTCCTCGGGCGCGATCCTGAGCTACATCATGTGCAAGGGCATGAACCGCTCGATCTTCAACGTGATCCTGGGCGGCTTCGGCACCGACAGCTCGGCGGCCGGCGCGCCGCACGCCAAGACCGACAAGCCGGTCAAGGCGGGCTCGGCCGAGGACGCGGCCTTCCTGATGAAGAACGCCCAGTCGGTCATCATCGTGCCGGGCTACGGCATGGCGGTGGCGCAGGCCCAGCATGCGCTGCGCGAGATGGCCGACCTCCTGAAGGCGAGCGGCGTGCAGGTACGCTATGCCATCCACCCCGTGGCCGGCCGCATGCCGGGCCACATGAACGTGCTGCTGGCCGAGGCCAACGTGCCCTACGACGAGGTCTTCGAGCTCGACGACATCAATCGCGACTTCGCCTCGACCGACGTGGCCTTCGTGATCGGCGCCAACGACGTCACCAACCCGGCGGCCAAGACCGATCCCAAGAGCCCGATCTACGGTATGCCGATCCTCGACGTCGAAAAAGCGCAGACCGTGCTGTTCGTCAAGCGCGGCATGGCCTCGGGCTATGCCGGCGTCGACAACGAGCTGTTCTTCCGCGACAACACCATGATGCTGTTCGCCGACGCCAAGGTGATGTGCGAGAACATCGTCAAGGCGCTGGAAGGCTCGGCGCACTAATTCCATATCATCCTGAGCGTAGCGAAGGATCTAATGGCGATTGCGACCGGCATGCTCGTCGAAATGCCATGAGATCCTTCGCTACGCTTCAGCGCGGGGGTTACCCCGCTCGCGATGACAAGGGGCTCGACTAGCCGAAGCCTCTTCATGAGATCGTCCATATGGAAGTCTCGATTGCCGAGGAAAAGGATCCGGCGCTCCGACGCCGTATTCTGGAAACCCTGACGGCGCGCCTGCCGGAATGGTTCGCACAAGCCAAGTCCAACCGGCATTACGCCGAGCAGGCGGAAATCCTGGAAGCCTGGGTTGCGCGAATTGATGGCCGACCGGGAGGCCTGCTGCTACTCAAGAGGCACAGCGCCGTCAGCGCGGAGATCTGCTGGCTGGGCGTCGACCCGGACCATCACCGGCAGGGAATCGGACGGGCTTTGATCGGCGCGGTCGAACACCGGTTGAAGGAAGAGAAAATCGGGTTTCTCTTCGTCATGACGCTCCATCCCGAAGACCCTTATGAGCCTTACCGGCGCACGCGGATATTCTATGAACGGATGGGCTTCGCGCTGGCGCTGTCGTGCGGCCAGGCCCTTGCTAGGTCGTCGTCCGATCCTCTCGCTTACTATCTCAAGCTTCTGTAGCCGAAGGCTGTGAATTCTAAAACGGGGCTTTGCCGAACCGGCGCAAAGATGTCTGCTCCCGTTGCTCGGGGAGGTGCCACACCTCACTCGGGCTTCAGGGCACCGATCTTCAGCAGCTCCGAGACATTTGCCTCGTCGGACTTCAGGACCTCGGTGAATTGTGCGGGTGTTGAAGGCCGCACGACGGCACCCAGCTCGCGCAGATGCCTGTTCGCCGCCTCATCTTTCAGTCCCGCCATCACGGCCGCATTCAGCAGGTCGACAGTCGGCTGCGGCGTCTCGAGGCGAACGAACACGCCCGCCGTCGTGCCACCTTCGAAGGCGGTGCAGCCGGCTTCCCTGAGCGTCGGCACGTCGGGCAGATCGGGAATACGGTCGAGGCCGAAATTCACCAGCGCCCGCAGCTTGGCCGACTGGATATGCGGCATCGAGCTGGTGAGCTGATCGGCAAAGCAGTCGATGTTGCCGGCCAGGAGGTCGGCGATGCCCGGCCCCGATCCCCGGTAGGGGATGATGTTGAACTTGACCTGTTCGTTCAGCTGCAGGCGCAGGATTGCCACGTGGTTGGTCGTGCCGTTGCCCGAATGGCCGATGGTGACCGTGCCGGGCTTGGCCTTCGCTTCGGCCAAAAGCTTCTTCATGTCGGTGAAGCGGCTGTCCGACCGCGTGACCACGAGGGTGGGCGCCGTGGTCAGCATGCTGACCGGTGCCAGGAGCTGCAGCATCTGCGGCTTGCCGGCGAAGATCGGCGCGACGTAGCCCACGGTGAAGCTCGCCATGACGATCGTGTAACCGTCGGCCGGGGCGTTGACCGCGGCCTCCAGGCCGACCACGCCGCCGGCCCCCGGGCGATTGTCGATCAGCACCGTCTGCCCGAGTTGCCGGCTCATCGGCTCGGCCACGATACGCGACGTCACGTCGTAGTTGCCGCCCGGCGCGAACGGGATCACCCAGCGGATCGGCTTGGAAGGGAAGCCGTCGGCCCGGACGATGGTGGGGGCTGCGACCGCCAGGGCGGCACTTCCCAGAAACGAGCGTCGGTGCAGGATCATGATGCCTCGCTGTACCGGGGATCCTGCTGACCAGACTCAGCCACGGATGGAAAAGGCCGCCATGTTGGCGGCCCTTTTTGTTTTATTTCTTGAGGTCGGCGGCAAAGAACTTGGTCGCCTCGGCCTTCGCTTCCTGATCCACCTTGGCGTCGTATCTGAGCGGCAGGTTGAACTTCTTGCCGGCCTCAGTGGCTTCGGGATTGGTGAACGCATGCACCGCGCCAGGATACTCGATGATCCGGTAATCGGCCTTCGCGGCGTCGAAATCCTTCTTGAGCGTATCGTACTGCTCGCGCTTCACGAAGGGATCGTCCGCGCCGTTCAGGATGAGGATCTTCGCCTTGACCGTTCCCGGCGCCGGCGCCGGGGTATTGAGACCAAGCGATGCGTGAAAGCCCGCGACGGCGGCGAGGTCAGCGCCGGCGCGCGCCATGTTCAGCACGACCGCGCCGCCGAAGCAGTAACCGACGGCGCCGATGCGCTGGGGATTGACCGAGGCTTGCTTGGCGAGCTGGTCCCGCGCGGCGTTGAAGCGCGATTCCATCGCCTTGGGGTTCTTCATAACTGACCCTGAGAGCGCGCCGGCGTCCTTCGGGTTGTCGGCGGTCTTGGCGTCGCCGTACATGTCGGCAATGAACGCCGTGTAGCCCTGCTGCGCGAACTTCTGAGCCTCTTTGTGGATGTGCGGGGTGATGCCCCACCATTCATGCACCATGACGATCCCGGGTCGCTTGGCTGTGATAGCATCGTCGTACACGACGAAGCCCTTCATGGTGGCCTCGCCGTCGGTATAGGTGACGGCCTCTTCCTTGATCGCGGCGTTTGCGTTCGCGACCGTTGCGATGGCGAAAAGTGCGCCTACCATTATTGCTCGCATGCTGACCTCCTGCGCAGTTGGCACAGCGACATTGGCATGGCCCGGATTCCGACGCCAGACTGTGAACCGGTAACGTCGCCGTCATCTCCGGTTCAGGTCAGAGCCCGGCCTTGCCTTCCTAGAGCATGATGGGTCTGGCTGGAATCAGCCGGAGCCATCATGCCCTGTGGAACCACGATCTCCCGTGCGCGCGAATGGGATGAGATGGAACCGCACGCGGTTCCATCTCATCCCATTCCGCTCTAGCCTGCCACCACGTCCAGTTCGCCGCTGGCGACGCTGCTGCGATCAAAGCCGGCGTTGGAGCGGAGGAGCTGGCGCGTGTAGTCGTGTGTGACCTCGTTGTTGGCCATGGCTGTCGCGGTGGTGATCTCCAGCAGCTGGCCGCGGCTCATCACGCCGATGCGTTCGCAGAGATGGGCAATGACCGCGAGATCGTGGCTTACCATCAGCAGGGTGAGCCCGTGGTCGCGGCGCAGGCGGCCGAGCAGGTTGAGGATTTCCGCCTGCACCGAGACATCCAGGGCGCTGGTCGGTTCGTCGAGCAGCAGGATGCGCGGTTCCAGGATCAGGGCCCGGGCGATGGCCACGCGCTGGCGCTGGCCGCCGGAAAGCTGATGCGGGTATCGGTAGCGGTGCTCACGGCCGAGGCCCACTTCAGCGAGCGCCTGGACGATACGCGCCTCGCCGCGGTCCAGACGGTGGATGGCGACCGGCAGGGCGAGGATCTGGTCCACCGTCTGGTTCGGATGCAGCGAGCCGTACGGGTCCTGGAAGACCATCTGCGTCATCTTGCGCTGCGCCGTGGTGCGGCTTCGCTCCACCCGGCGGCCGGCCAGCGTGATCTCGCCGGCCGCATACGGAATCAGACCGGCGATGGCGCGCAGCACCGTGGATTTGCCGGAGCCGGATTCGCCCACCAGGCCGACAGCCTCGCCTTCGGGGACGGAAAGCGTGAGGCCGCGGACGGCCACCACGGCGCGCGGACCGCTGCCGTAGGTGATGGTGACATCGTCGAGCGTGATCATGCGAGGTCGGCCATCCAGGCGGGGTCGCGCTGCAATTGCGGCAGCTCCGCCCGGCGGTGGCCGAGCTGGGGCAGGGCGGCGAGCAGGCCACGCGTATAGGGATGCTTCGCCTCGGACAGGTTGCCGGCCGCGCAGGTCTCCAGCACTTGGCCGGCATACATCACCAGCACGCGGTCGCAGAACGAGGAGACCAGGTGCAGGTTGTGGCTGATCAGGATCAGCCCCATGCCGCGGCTGCGTACCAGCTCGTCCAGGATGGCCAGCACCTGGGTCTGCACGGTGACATCCAGCGCCGAGGTGGGTTCGTCGGCGATCAGGATGTCGGGGCCGGCGATCAGCATCATGGCGATCATCACCCGCTGGCCCATGCCGCCGGAGACCTGGTGCGGATACATCGTGTAGACCCGCTCGGGGTCGCGGATATGCACGGCCTGCAGCATCTCCAGCGCCGCGCGCCTGGCGTCGCGGTGGGTGCTGCGCAGGTGGCTGCGGTGCGTCTCGGCGATCTGCTGGCCGACCGACATCACCGGGTCGAGCGAGTATTTCGGATCCTGCAGCACCATGGCGATGCGCTGGCCGCGCAGCCTGCGAAAGCCGCGTTCGCTGAGGCCGCGCAAGTCGGTGTCGCCCAGCCGCAATTCGTCCGCAGCGATGCGGCCGGGAGGACCGACAAGGCCCATGATGGCGCGCCCGGTCGTGGATTTGCCGGAGCCGCTTTCGCCCACGATGCCCAGGCGCTCGCGGCCCAAAGTGAAGCTCACGTTGCGCACGGCGCGGACATCGCCGTCGTCCCCGGGATAGGTGACGCTGAGGTTGCGCACGGCGAGCAGGGTATCCGTCATGACCGTGCGTCGCCCGTGTCGCGCAGCCCGTCGCCCAGCAGGTTGAAGCCCAGGCTGACGATGAAGATGGCCAGTCCCGGGATGGTCGCCACCCACCACTGGTCGAGCAGCACCTGCCGGCCGGAGGAGACCATCGCGCCCCATTCCGGCGCCGGCGGCTGTGCGCCGAGGCCGAGGAAGCCCAGGCCCGCGGCGGTGAGGATGATGCCGGCCATGTCCAGGGTCAGGCGGATGATCACGCTGGGCAGGCAGAGCGGCACGATCTGGGTGGCGATGATGCGCGGGGGCGAGGCGCCCTGCAGCTCGGCGGCCTGGATGAACTCCGCCCGCCGTCGGGTCAGCGTCTCGGCGCGGGCGAGGCGGGCATAGGGCGGCCAGGCG
>DATHNU010001079.1:0-6721 GCA_035485695.1 Reyranella sp.
GCTACATCCGCGAGAACGGCGTCGAGCAGCTCGTGCGCGACGCGCGCATCACCCAGCTCTATGAAGGCACCAACGGCATCCAGGCGCTCGACCTGGTCGGCCGCAAGCTGCCGATGAAGGGCGGGCAGGCGGCGCAACGGCTTCTAGGCGAGATGAGCGCCTTCGTCGCCGCCAACAAGGCCAACGACAAGATGAAGGAGTTCGTCGAGCCGCTGGAGAAGGCGCTGGGCCGCGTGCAGGACGCCGCGCTGTTCCTGCTGCAGAACGCCATGAAGAACCCCGACGAGGCGGGCGCCGCGGCGACCGACCTGCTGCGCCTGATGGCGCTCACCGCCATGGCCTTCATGTGGAACCGCATCGTCGCCGCCGCCCACAAGGGGCTGGCGGCCGGCAACGACAATGCCTTCTACGAGGCCAAGCTCGCCACCGCGCGCTTCTATCTCGCCCGCGTACTGCCGCAGACCACCTCGCTCAACCACCAGATCAAGGCGGGTGCGGCGACCGTGATGGCCCTATCGGCCGAGGCGTTCTGACAGAAGACGTGGGCTGCTGGCCGAGCTTGGCGGGGCGATTTAAGCTCCGGCCATGAGATCGATCGCCGCCTATGTCGGCGCGGCCTTCCTCGAGATCGGCGGATGCTTCGCCGTCTGGGCCTGGCTGCGGCTGGGCGCCTCGCCATGGTGGCTCGTGCCCGGCATGCTGGCACTGGCGGCGTTCGCCTGGCTGCTGACGCTGATCGACGTCGATGCCGCAGGTCGCGCCTACGCGGCCTATGGCGGCATCTACATTGCCGCCACCCTGGTCTGGCTGTGGTTGGTCGAAGGCACGCGGCCCGACCGTTGGGACATGACCGGCGTGGCCTTCTGTCTCGTCGGCGCTGCGATCATTCTGTTTGCGCCGCATCGCGTCGCGCCGTGATCGAGCCGGGGTGAATACCCTTCAGGGCGCGTCTTGCGCCAGTCGCGCCGCGTCCTCTCTACAATTCCCGGGATGAGCACTCGCATCGCGAAGTCGGGGGGCTTGCGGCATGCGCCGCTACGGAGGACCATTTCGAAGGCCTCAACGCTTTCCTCGAAAATCGTCCGGCGGCCTTCAAGGGGGGTAGCATGCAAGACCGTCATATCGGTGACGTGCAAGTCACGCGCATTGAAGAGCAGATGGGCCCGGGTTTCCCGGCCAAGGATTTCTTCCCGGAGTTCGACGCCGACACCTTCGCGGCCGAAGGCCACTGGCTGGCGCCGAGCTATTACCAGCCGGAGAGCGGCCGGCTGATGACCTCGATCCATTCCTGGCTGCTGCGGACGGCCAAGCACACGATCCTGGTCGATGCCTGCAGCGGCAACCACAAGCCGCGCCCCGGGATGCCGCGCTTCAACATGCTCGACACGAAGTATCTCGATCGCCTGCGCGAGGCGGGCGTCGAGCCCGAGGAGATCGACTATGTGATGTGCACCCATCTGCATGTCGATCATGTCGGCTGGAACACGAAGCTGGAGAACGGCAAGTGGGTGCCGACTTTTCCCAATGCCAAGTACGTGATGTCGCGCACCGACCACGACCATTGGGAAGCGCTGGCCAAGAAGCCCGACACCGAGGTCTACCAGGTCAACACCTACAACGATTCGGTGCTGCCCATCGTCGAGGCCAGGAAGGCCGAGTTCGTGTCGGGCGATCACGCCATGTGCGGCTGCCTTACCCTGAAACCCGCGCCCGGCCATACGCCGGGCCAGATCCGGGTCGATCTCGACTCGCGCGGCAAGCGGGCGATTTTCGCCGGCGACGCGCTGCACAATCCGGTGCAGGTCCCGCTGTGGAAGTGGAACAGCTGCTTCTGCGAAGACCGCGACCTCGCGCGCCAGAGCCGCCACACCCTGCTGGCCGATTGCGTCGAGCAGGGCGCGCTCCTGATGCCGGCGCACTTCGCGCCACCGCACGCGGCCTACGTCAAGGACAAGGGCGACCGCTTCGAGCTCGACTGGGACTGGGACAACGCCCGCGGCCGCTAGGCGGCACGGCGCGCGACCGGCCGTCGCGCGCTCTTGCCATTTAGATGATTAGCGTCCTATCTTTCTGCCATGCCCTCGGCCAAGCAGATCGATTTCGGCTTTCGCGTCGCGCGGATCGCGCGCCGTCTGCGTCAGGCGGTGGACGCCGAGCTGCGCGTTCTCGGCCTCACCGAGGCGACCTGGCGGCCGCTGGTCTATGTCCGGCGCCTGGGTGACGGCGTTCGGCAAAAGGAGCTGGCGACGGCGCTGTCGATCGAGGGGCCGTCGCTGGTCCGCCTGCTCGACAACCTCGAACGCCGCGGCCTGATCGAGCGGCGCGCCGATGAGACCGACCGCCGCGCCCGCGGCATCCATCTCACACGCCCCGGCCGCGACCTCGCCAAGCGCGCGGCCAAAGTCGGCGGCGAGATCCAGGCGCGGCTGCTGGCCAACGTGCCGCCGGCCGAGTTGGAAGCCTGCGAGCGCGTGCTGGCCGGCATTGAACGCGACTTGGAGGAACGGCTGGAGATCGCAGCAGCCGCTGATTGACGTAACGACGTCGAAGAGGAGGAAACGATGAGCCAGATCGTGGTCAACGCACCGAACCAGTGGCGTCTCGATACGCCGGGCGCTTCGCAATGGCCGCACAGCGCGCGGCCCGCTGCGGCGAACAAGTACTTCATGGTTTCCGCCGACGGCCACGCCAACGAGCCGGCCAATCTGTGGGTCGAGCGCATCGACGCCAAGTATCGCGAGCGCCTGCCGCGCGTCATCACCGACAAGGACGGCGTGCAGTGGCGCGTGAGCGAAGGCCATCGTCCCGATCGCCTGCGCCTGTCGACCCTCGAAGGCGAGGATCAGGCGCGCAACAAGGCGGGCGCCGATCCGCTGGGTCGCCTTGCCGACCATGATCTCGACGGCATCGACGTCGAGCTGATCTTCCCCAACAAGGGCCTGGCCATGTGGGCGACGCCCGATCCGCAATTCGCCATGGCGCAGTGCCGGGTGTGGAACGACTGGGCGTGGGAGCAGTTCAGCGCCCATCAGGACCGCATGATCCCGGCCGGCAGTCTTGCGACCGCTGATCTTGAAGGCTCCATCGCCGAGGTGCAGCGCCTGGCCAAGCTCGGCTTCAAGTGCTTGACCCTGCCGTGCAAGCCGATCTGGGGCGCGCACGACAGCGGCCACGTCAACTACAACCTGCCGCATTTCGATCCGCTGTGGGCGGCGATCCAGGAGGCCAGCCTGCCGATCACTTTCCATGTCTCGACCGGGCGGGATCCGCGCGCCGCGCGGGGCAATGGTGGCGCGGTGGTGAACTACGTCTCGCACTCGCTCTCGCCCACCATCGAGCCGGTGGCCAATCTCTGCGCGTCAGGCGTACTCGAGCGCTTCCCCAAGTTGCGCTTCGCCACCATCGAGGCCGGCATCGGCTGGGTGCCGTGGCTGCTGGGCGCCATGGACGAGGCCTACAAGAAGCATCATTTCTGGGTGCGGCCCAAGCTGCAGGGCCTGCCCAGCGACTATTACCGCGCGCACGGCTTCTCCTCCTTCCAGGAGGACAAGGCCGGCCTCGATCTCGCCGAAAGCCACGGCCTCGACGGCAACTTCATGTGGGCCAACGACTATCCTCACCACGAAGGCACCTGGCCGCATTCCGCGCAGGCGATCGAGCGGACCATGGGCCAGCTCTCGGACGGCGCGCGGGCCAAGGTGCTGGGGCTGAACTGCGCCCGCTTCCTCGGCCTCGAGGTGCCGGCGCGCTATCGCGCGAATTGACGGACGCCCATATGAGCACGCGCACGCTTCGCGGCACGGTGGCGATCGCCGGCGTCGGCGAGACTCCCTACTACAGGCACGGCAAGGCGCCGGTCTCCGAGTTCAAGCTCGCTTTGCAGGCGATCCTCGCTGCCTGCGAGGATGCCGGCATCGATCCACGCCGCATCGACGGCTTCGCCTCCTACTCCAACGACCGCAACGATCCGTCGCGCCTGGCGGCCGCGCTGGGCCTGCCGGCGCTGCGCTTCTCCAACATGAACTGGGGCGGCGGGGGCGGGGGCGGATCGGCGGCCACGGGCAATGCGGCGGCGGCCGTCGCCTGCGGCATGGCCAATTGCGTTGTGGTGTTTCGCGCTTTGGCGCAGGGCCAGTTCCAGCGCTTCGGCGCGGCGCCGCCCGGTGGTACCGCCACCGGCGAGGCCGCGCTCAATGCGCCCTATGGCGTAATGTCGCCGGCGCAACGCTACGCCATGCGCGCGATGCGCTTCCTGCACGAGAACAAGATCGCCGAGTCGGCACAGCGCGCCATCGCGCTCGCGTCCTATCATCACGCCCAGGCCAATCCGCGCGCGGTCATGCACGGCCGGCCGCTGACGGCCGAGGCCTATGACGCCTCGCGCTGGATCGTCGAACCCTGGCGCTTGTTCGATTGCTGCCAGGAGAATGACGGCGCGGCCGCGTTGATCGTGATGCCGGCGGAGGAAGCGCGCGACTTCCGACACAAGCCGGCCTACCTGCTGGGCTCGGCGCAGGGCTCGGAGTATCGCAACGGCGCACGCGGCCACAACGCGCCGCTCTACGCCACCTCGAGCTTCACCACGGTGGCGCCGCAGCTCTACGACATGGCGGGCGTCAAGCCTTCCGATATCGACGTGGTGCAGAGCTACGAGAATTTCACCGGCGGGGTGCTGATGAGCCTGGTCGAGCACGGCTTCTTCACGGCCGAGCAGGCCAACGATTTTCTCACGCCGGAGAATCTCATGGCGCCCACGGGCAAGCTGCCGCTCAACACGTCGGGCGGCAACCTGGCCGAATGTTATATGCACGGCCTCGAGCTGCAGGTCGAAGCGGTGCGCCAGTTGCGCGGCCAGTCGACCGCGCAGGTGCCCGATGCTGAACTGGCGATGGTGATCTCCGGCCCCATGGTAACGCCGGTCTCGAGCATGATCCTGGGCACGGAGGCCACCCTGTGAGCGACCTGGCGACCTATCTTCCGGCCGGACTGCCGATTCCGGTGCCGGAGAATGACGGGCTGGACAAGCCGTACTGGGACGCCACGCGGCGTGGCGAGCTCCTCGTCCAGCGCTGCAAGGCTTGCGGCACCTTCCAGTGGGGACCGGAATGGATCTGCCACAAGTGCCTGTCGTTCGACATGGACTGGCGCAGCGTGTCGGGGAAGGGCCGCATCTATAGCTGGGAGCGGCCGTGGCATCCGGTGCATCCGGCATTGAAGGGGCATGGCCCTTACATCGCCGTCCTCGTCGAACTGCCTGACGCCGGCAATGTCCGCATGATGGGAAACCTTTTGGGTGATCCCAAGCAGGACGTGCGGATCGGCGCCGACGTCGAGGCGGTGTTCGAACCACACGACGACGCCAAGCCACCGTTCACGCTCGTACAGTGGCGATTGTCCTAGGATCAGGGTCGTCCCGACAGACGGACCGGTCAGGGAATGTAATAGAACGGGTTCGGAAGCTTGAAGGTCTTTTCCGAGAAGCCGCCATCGAGATCGGACATCTGGTCGCCCATGTTTGCAATGATGGCGTACCCCATGGCGGCAATCTTCTGCCGGGTCGGCGCTTTGAAATCCGCCAGTGAAACGAATTGCGCACCGTCCGGCGTGAAGAACACCTGCTCGTGCCCGGCATAGCCCGCGGCCCTGAGATTGCGCTCCGTCGCGACACGTTCGCTTTCCGGTCGCCCTGAAATGAAAAAGACCGTCACGCCGAGCGAGCGCGCCGTTTGAAAAACCTGCAGGGTCGGCTCGAGCGGTGCATCTTGTCCGCGCAAATCCCAGGCATGCCAACCGCATGGTCCGTCGGGCAACAGGCAGGGACCGGCCGGGAAGCGGCCGAAATCATTGGCAAGAATGACGGGCCAATTCGTCAGTGCCGTGTCGTCGACGTCCAGCACCAAGGCTGGGCGCGACACCTGGGGCGCCCGCTGTCGAAGCCAGTCATTGGCCGGCGCGGCGGCGCGCGCAAGGTCGCTCATATAGTCGCCCGAGTCGTGGTAATCGACGGCGGCGAGCTTCGCCAGTCCGACATTGACCGGTTCGCCGCGCGTATTCGTTGCCGACAGCGGTGGGTTCGGCGTGCAAGCCGCCGTCATCACCGCGACGCTCATGAATGCGAGGCCGGCCGCTCGTGCGTTTGCCGCGAACCGCCCGGCGCTCATCGTCGTTGGCATGGGCCGGGGCCTCGCCGTGAAGGCTCGCCCCTCAACGGCCCTTCCAGTTGGGCTTGCGCTTCTCGGCGAAGGCCTTCGGGCCCTCGACCGTGTCCTCGCTGCGCGCCATGGCGACGAAGGCCGGGTAATGCTGGTTGTGCATCGCCACTTCGAGTGCCGGCACGTCGAGCGAGCGCATGACCGTCTGCTTGGTGGCGCGCACCGACATCGGCGAGCAGGCAAGGATTTCGTCGGCCCAGCGCCGCGCCTCTTTCATCAGATCGGCATGCGGCACGACGGCGGTGACGAAGCCCAGCTCGTAGCCTTCCTGCGCCTTGACGTGGCGGGCGGTCAGCATCATGCCCATCGCCTTCTTGAGCGGGATCATGCGCGACAGGCGCTGCATGCCGCCGGCACCGGCCGCCAGGCCGACCTTGGGCTCGGGCAGGGCGAAGGTCGCCTTGTCGGAGGCAATGATGATGTCGCAGGCCAGCGCGATCTCGAAACCGCCGCCCATGGCGACGCCGTTGACCGCGGCGATCACCGGCTTGTCGAGGTCGAAGCGGTTG
>DATHNU010001080.1:0-4530 GCA_035485695.1 Reyranella sp.
TGTCCATTTTGCGAACTTCCACCCTGCCGCGTTCTATCCCCTGGCGTTCGTTCTGTCCTTTGAGCTTGCCATGCTTTTCGCCGATGTGCGGCATCTGCTTCTCGACGCCATGGGCCTGGGCAAGATGCTGATCGTTTGACCCAGGCGCTGTGCGATTCGTCCCCTCGTCATCCGTGCCGGACTGAGCGATAAAGACCCGCCATGTTCACTCTGGCCCATCTCTCCGATCCCCATCTGCCGATGCCGCAGGCGCGGCCGCTCGAGCTGATCGGCAAGCGCGCGACCGGCTATCTCAACTGGTGGCGCAGCCGGGTGCACGTGCATGTGCCCGAAGCGCTGGCCGGCATCGTGGCCGACATCAAGGCTGAGCAGCCCGACCACATCGCGCTCACCGGCGACCTGGTGAACATCTCGCTGCCGACCGAGTTCAGCTGCGCCGCCGAGTGGCTGAAAGCGCTGGGCGGGCCGCACGACGTCACCGTCATTCCCGGCAACCACGACGTCTATGTCGCCACGGCGTGGGCCGAGAGCCTCGGTCTGTGGGGCGCCTACATCGCAGGCGACGGCCAGCCGCCGGCGAACGGCTTCGACGTCTTCCCGACCTTGCGTCGGCGCGGGCCGGTGGCGCTGGTCGGCCTGTCGAGCGGCGTGCCCAAGCCGCCTCTGTTCGCCACCGGCACGCTGGGCGAGGCCCAGATCGCCGCGGCCGAGCGCATGCTGGCCGATCTCGCGCGCGAGGGCCTCTGTCGCGTCGTGCTGATCCATCACCCACCGCTCACCACCGAGAAGCACTTCAAGCGCCTGACCGATGCCGCCGCTTTCCAGGCGATGATCCGCCGCGCGGGCTGCGAGCTCGTCCTGCACGGCCACAATCACCGGAGCGAGGTGTCACGGGTCGCCGGGCCGGACGGGCCGGTGCCCGTGATCGGCGTCACCTCGGCCTCGGCGGCGCCCGGCAGCAGGTACGGCCGCGCGCGCTACCACTTGATTCACATCGAACGCGAGAACGAGGGCTGGCGGATCGGAGTCGAATTGCGTGCGCTACGCAATGACGGCGCGGGCTGCGAGCCCGATGGCGACCTCGTGTTCCACAGCGGCCGGTCCCTCGCCGTGGTAGCTTGAGGCAATGGCCTCTCCTGACATCGTCGTGTCGCCGGTCGGCGGCAAATCCGACCTCAAAGCCTTCATCGATCTGCCCAAGCGGCTCTATGCCGGCCACAAGGGCTACATTGCCCACCTGAATGTCGAGCGGCAGGAAGCCTTCTCACCCAAGAAGAACCCGCTGTTCGGCCACGTCGAGGTGCAGTTCTTCCTGGCGCGCCGCGCCGGCCGCGTGGTCGGGCGTATCACCGCCCAGATCGATCGCGCCTATCTCGAGCGCTACGCCGACGCCACTGGCCATTTCGGCTGCCTGGCGGCCGAGGACGATCCGGCGATCTTCGCCGCCCTGTTCGCCGCCGCCGAGGACTGGCTCAGGTCCAAAGGCATGAAGCGGGCGACGGGTCCGTTCAGCCTGTCGGTCAACGAGGAGGTGGGCCTCCTGGTCTGGGGCTTCGACAGCCGTTCGGTGCTGCTGGTGCCCTACGATCCGCCCTATGCCGGCGCCAGGGTCGAAGCCTGCGGCTACGCCAAGATCAAGGACGTCTTTTCCTACGACTATGACGTCCAGAACGCGCCGGAGACGATCGGCGCCAAGCTGATGGCGCGGGCCGGCATGGCCGGCCGCGTCAAGGTGCGCACCGCCAACATGAAGATGTTCGACGCCGAGGTCAGGACCCTGGTCGGCATCTTCAACGATGCCTGGAGCGACAATTGGGGCTTCGTGCCCTTCACCCAGGCCGAGATCGATCACGCGTCCAAGGCGTTCGGGCCGGTGATCGTGCCCGAGCTCGCGGTGTTCGTGGAGGTCGACGACGAGGCGGTGGCCTTCATCGTGGCGCTCACCAACCTCAACGAGGCGGTCGACGGCTTCAACGGCAAGCTCGACCCGCTCAGCCTCGCGAAGCTCCTGTGGCGGCTCAAGATCGCGGGCGTCGGCAGCACGCGCGTGCCGCTGATGGGGGTGAAGAAGAAATTCCGCAACCATCCGCTGATGGGCGCCGGCCTCGCCATGATGGCCATCGACCAGCTCCGGCAGAACGGCAAGCGGCTGGGCAAGACCCGCGCCGAGCTGGGCTGGATCCTGGAAGACAACAAGGCGACCAACAACATCATCCGCTCGGTCGGCGGGGTGCATTACAAGACCCATCGCCTCTACGAGAAGGCCCTCGGTTGAGGGCTGAATGAACGCTCCGCCATCGCCCGTCGTTGCGCGGCCGCACTCCGCCTTCGCCCCTTTCTCCAACCGCGCCTTCCGCCTGCTGTGGACGGCCAACGTGCTGTCCAATGTCGGCGGCTGGATGCAGACCACGGGCGCTGCGTGGGAGATGACCAGCCTGACGCCGGAGCCGATCTTCGTGGCGCTGCTGGCCGCGGCCGGCACCCTGCCGATGTTCCTGTTCTGCTTCTTCGCCGGAATCCTGGCCGACCGGTTCGACCGCCGGCGCTACATCATCGTCTGCCAGGTCTGGATGATGGGCGTGGCGGCGACCCTGGCGGTGCTGGCCTTTTTCGGCCAGCTCACCCACTGGAACCTTCTGGCACTGGCCTTCTGCATGGGCCTGGGCAACGCCATGAACGCGCCGGCCTGGCACGCTGTGGTGCCCGAGATCGTCTCCGGCCCATTGCTGCGGCCGGCCATTGCGCTCAACAGCGCGGGCTTCAACCTCGCCCGCACGGTGGGGCCGGTACTGGGCCAGATCCTGCTGGGCCTGGTCGGCGTTTTCCTGCTCTTCGCCATCAACGCCTGCACCTATGTCGGCGTCATCTTCGCCATGGCGAGCTGGAAGCGATCGGCCGAGGCGCGCGCCAGCCAGCGCCGCGAAGGCTTCCTCGAGGCGGCGCGCACCGGCATCGCCTTCGTGCGCGGCTCGGGCGAGCTCAAGGCGGTGTTCGCCCGCGGCCTTTGCTTCTTCGTGCCGGGCATCGCCATCAGCACCCTGCTGCCGGTGATCGGCCGCTTCGAGCTCGGCCTCGACGAATTCTCCTTCGGCGTCCTCTACGCGGTGTTTGGCGTCGGCGCGGTGGCGGGCGCCATCCTGATGTCGACCGTCAACCGCCTGCTCGGCCCCGATCGGGCCAACATCTGGGCGATGGGCCTGCAGGCGGCGGCGACGCTGATCGCGGCGCTCGCCATGACGCCCACCGTCGTCGGTGGTTGCATCGCCGTCGTGGGGGCCTGCTGGATCACCGTGATGGCCAACAACGGCACCGCCGTGCAGATGATCCTCCCCAACTTCATGCGGGCAAGAGGCATGGCGGTACACCAGATGGTGTTTTTTGGCGCCATGGTCGTGGGCTCGCTGTTCTGGGGGAAGATCGCCACCCAGTTCGGCACGCAGGCTTCGCTGATCGCCTCGGCCGCGGCGCTCGTGCCCTTCACGGTGCTCGCCGCGTCGATCCGCTTGCCCGGTTCGCCGCTGCCGCGCGCCTGACACTCTTATGTGTTTTTTTGAACACAAGACGCCAAAGAATTTTCCAAGCAGGAAAGAATCCGCTTGTAACCGCGTCGATTAGTTGTATTTACGATTTCAAGACGCCCAACGCACGTGCCGCTGGCCCTTAGTGGTTACGCAACGACGGAAAGTGTTCTTTTTGGCAGCGCCGGCTTCGAGCCGGGTCCGGGAAGGAGCTTCTGATATGTTTGCTTACCGCGCGGGGCGTTGCCCCCGCTATTATGTCATTTGCCCGGTCAATTTCGACCGGGCCTCGTTCGACCTCCCGCTCCTGCGGACAGAGACCCCGTCGAGTATCGGCTGACGCACGCTGCCTGTTTGGCACCGTACGTCCCGTTCGACGCTTCCACCGAACCAGCCTTTTGACCTGATTGACGGGGAACCCCCCAGCGATGACCGAGCGTATTTTTCGTTATCTCCGAGAGCAGCAGCCCGAGACGCCGTGCCTAGTGGTCGATCTCGACGTGGTCGAGAACAACTTCCGGCGTATGCGCGAGCTCCTGCCGGCGGCCCACATCTTCTACGCCGTGAAGGCCAACCCGGCGGCGCAGATCCTGACGCGCCTGTCGGGCCTCGGCTCGAAGTTCGACACCGCGAGCCGCGGCGAGATCGAACTCGTGCAGGCGACCGGCGTCGCCGTCGACCGCATCTCCTTCGGCAACACCATCAAGAAGGAGAAGGACATCGCCTGGGCCTACCAGCAGGGCGTGCGCCTGTTCGCCTTCGACAGCGAGGCCGAGCTGCAGAAGCTCAGCCGCGCCGCGCCGGGCGCCCGCGTGTTCTGCCGCGTGCTGGTCGATTGCGGCGGCGCCGAGTGGCCGCTCAGCAAGAAGTTCGGCTGCGCGCCGGAGATGGCCAAGGACCTGCTGCGCAAGGCCAAGGAGTGGGGGCTCGATGCCTACGGCATCTCCTTCCATGTCGGCAGCCAGCAGACCGACCTCGAGCAGTGGGACAAGGCGCTGGGCCAGGTCTCGCA